>CAYXHS010000125.1:0-1528 GCA_964465105.1 uncultured Nitrososphaeria archaeon | reverse complement strand
TGATGGAGTTCGAGCTTCAAAATCAGCTAATAGATCCTAAGCTCATACGGAGAATACCTCATGGAACCCTCCTCAACCCGTATCTCGATGAAGATAGGAAAGCCTTGGCCGAATCCCTCGGGCTAGACTGCGAGAAGCTGAGAGGTCTCATACTCTCGACCGTAGGTTTCCTCAGAAAGGATAAGGGATTGGACCTACTAGCCGAAGCGGTCAACGGCCTCGAGCATATTCGAGAAAACTTCACGCTCCTCATCGCTGGGGAGAAGAGGATAATGGGCCCTGAAGACGAGAAGATGATAAGGGAGATCGAGGAGGAGGCCGAGAAGCTGAACATAATCTTCTTCGACAAGTATCTCTCGGATGATGAGATACTCGAGATAACCGCCCTCTCAGATCTGATAATCTTGCCCTACAAGGACCTGATAGGAAAATACTCCGTGAGCGGGATACTCCACCTCTCGATGGGAAGCTTCAAGCCCATAATAGGGACCAGGGTTCCAAGGCTCCTGGAGCTATACCAGTTCTCTCCTAGGATCACGGTCACCCCCACGGACCCGAAAGAGCTCTCGAGAATGATAAGATGGTGCATGAGAAACTATGACTACGTGGTTGCGTACATGAGCTCCCTATACAGCTACGCGGTGAGAACCCAGTGGATCAGAATGGCTAGAAGGCATCTAAGCCTCTACAGGGAGCTGCTGATCTCATAACACGGTTATAGTTAAATATCTGGCTGGAAGAGAAACGGCGCATGACCGAAGAGATCCCGCCCGACGGTCTTAGCGATGAGGAAGTGAAGAAGATACTTTCAGAGTATAGGCGCGTGGCCGTGGTAGGTTTCTCCCGCTATCCCGAGAAGCCCGCGCACTATGTTCCCAAGTTTCTCATTAGGAAAGGTTACCATGTCGTACCCGTGAACCCTAATGCGGAGAGAATACTCAAGCTGAAATCCTATAAGTCTCTCTTAGAGCTCGATGAGGAGGTCGACATAGTTGACGTGTTCAGGCCATCCGACCAGGTGTTAGAGATAGCGGAGCAGGTGCTGAAAATGAGGTTCAAGCCTAAGGTCTTCTGGATGCAGGAAGGAATCTACAGCCGCGAGGCGGCTGAGCTTCTGAAGAAAAATGGGATAACGGTCATCTGGAATAGGTGCATGATGAGAGAGCATAACAGGCTCTTCGGAAGCAAGCCCCTGATCCCGATGACCAAACTAAAATAAGGTTCCTCTAACTACGAGATGGCGAAAAAGGAAGAACGGCCTTGAGGAGATTCGGAGAGATAACCGAGACCTGGAACCCAGTCATCGGATGCCTGCATTTATGCGTCTACTGCTGGGCCAGGAGGCTCGCCGCTAGGCTGGCCAGCATGAGGGTTCAGCCCTATGCCAAGAGGGATTTCGCCCCGACTCTCGTGCCTTGGAGGCTTGATAAGCGGTTCTCGAAGAGATCCTTCGTCTTCGTTTGCGATATGGGTGACCTCTTCGGCGACTGGGTTCCGAGGGAATGGATCCTGAAGGTTCTCGAGAACG
>CAYXHS010000124.1:0-1529 GCA_964465105.1 uncultured Nitrososphaeria archaeon | reverse complement strand
GAGATCCTTTCGAGGATTTCATGATCGATTTTATGCCAGTCGGCGGTCATTCCGTCAACGCTCTCAACCACCCTGACTATGACTATGTATCCTTCAACCCTCTCATCTCCCATGACCCCAACCCATTTATCGTTGCAGACCACGGCGAATCCCTGCCAAACCTTGTCATATAATCCGCTTCTCCTGAGTTCCTCCTCGACTATCGCGTTAGCTTCCCTGCATATCTCAAGCTTCTCCTCCGTAACCTCACCTATTATCCTGACCGCGAGACCTGGGCCAGGGAACGGATGCCTTCCAACTACCTCCTCAGGCAGCCCAAGCCTTCTAGCAATCTCCCTTACCTCATCCTTGTAAAAGTCTTTCAGGGGTTCGATGAGCTTGAGCCTCATCCTCTCGGGCAACGCGCCCACGTTATGATGACTCTTGATCAAAGCCGCCTTCCTGCTCGCCCTACCGCTCTCAATCCGATCCGGATATATTGTTCCCTGAGCAAGCCATCTAATTCCAGGAATCTTTGAGGCTTCCTCCTCGAAGACCTTTATGAACTCCTCTCCTATTATTCTTCGCTTCTCCTCTGGATCCGAGACTCCCCTCAGCCTCTCCAGGAAACGCTTTCTCGCATCCACGATTATCAGGTTCCTCACCCCAAGCCCTCTCAAGCTTCTCTCAACGCTTTCCCGCTCGCCCTTCCTCATGAGCCCATGGTCAACGAAGATGCAGTACAGCCTGTCTCCGACCGCTTTGGAAACCAGGACCGCGGTCGTCATGGAATCGACTCCGCCGCTGACCGCGCAGATCACCTTCTCCCCGCTCGGTATGGTTCTCCTTATCTCATCTATTAGGTACTTGATCCTATCGCCGGGATTCCACCAAGCCTCTATCCCGCAAACCTTCTCCAAGAAGTTCCTGAGAATACTCTTCCCATGCTCCGTGTGAACTACCTCCGGATGAAACTGAGTCGAGTATATTCTCCTCTTCTCATCGCTCATGGACGTTATTACCTCTCCCTCGCTCATGCTCGTAACCTTGAAGCCTGGAGGAGGCTTCACGACCGTGTCTCCATGGCTCATCCAGACATTAAACGTCTCAGGCAGGCCGTCTAGGAGATCATCATGCTCCAGAACCCTGATAAGCGTCCTACCATACTCCCTGAATCTCCCGCGTTCAAGCCTTCCTCCCAGAAGCTTTGCCAAGAGCTGATGGCCATAGCAGATCCCGAGAATCGGTATACTTTTCTCGAGGATGGGCTTGAGATCTAGGCTGGGGGAGTCGGGCTCGAAGACGCTTCTAGGGCCGCCTGACAGGATTATCCCACCGACGTCTCCCATCTTGATCTCCATCTCAGCCGCCTCGGGCTCAACGATCTCAGAATAGACTCCAAGCTCTCTACACCTCCTGGCGATCAGGTGGGTGTATTGACCTCCGAAATCCACTACGAGGACTCTCAGCCCCTTACGCATCCAGCCTCTCAGCCTAAGATCTTCTATCGAGGCAATAAGTTTAGCTGGAGAAAACTTCTTTTAGAGTCG
>CAYXHS010000123.1:0-1556 GCA_964465105.1 uncultured Nitrososphaeria archaeon | reverse complement strand
CCAGTGATCTCGAAGATTTTGGGCGAGAGACCTGAGCTGAGGTCGGAGATCAGAAGCGTTAGAGATGCGGCTGAGAAGGCGGTTGAGAGGGTTAATCGGATGAGCTTGGAGGAGCAGAGGAGGCTGTTGGAGGAGCTTGCGCCTGAGCTGCTCGAGGTCAGGAAGGTTGAGGAGAAGAAGCTTCCACCTCTCCCTGAGGCTGAGAAGGGTAAGGTTGTCACTAGGCTTCCTCCTGAGCCAAGCGGATACATGCACATTGGGCATGCGATGAGCGGTTTTCTGAACTATCTCTATGCGAGGATGTATGATGGCAGGCTTTGGCTGAGGTTTGAGGACACAGACCCCAGGAAGGTGAAGCTTGAATACTATGAGAGCTTTAGGCGGGGATATAGGTGGCTTGGGATAGAGTGGGATCATGAGAAGAACAACAGCGATGACATGGAGCTATTCTACGACTACGCTGAGAAGCTGATAAGAGCTGGGAAAGCCTATGTCTGCAGCTGCCCAGTCGATAAGGTGAGAAGGCTTAGGTCCGCTGGCGAGCCTTGTGAGCATAGAGCTCAGGGAAAGGATGAGAACCTCCATCTATGGAATGAGATGCTTGCTGGAGCCTTCGGCGAAGGCGAAGCGACGCTGAGGCTCGTCGGAGACATGAGGAGCAAGAACATGACCATGCGAGATCCAGCCCTTTTCAGGATAATAGATCACCCGCATCCGCTGACTGGGAGAAAGTATAGGGTGTGGCCTCTCTATGATTTCGCGGTCTCGATAGAGGATCATCTCTGCGGGGTGACCCACGTCCTGAGAACCAGCGAGTTCGCTCCGAGGGATGAGCTGCAAAACTATATCCGCTCTCTTCTCGGGATGAAAAATCCCGTATACATCGAGTATTCTAGGTTCGAGTTTAAGGGGACTCCCGTCTCGAAGCGGAAGCTCAGGGCGGCGATAGAGTCTGGAATAGCTTCAAGCTGGGATGATCCGAGATTTCCAACGATAGAGGGTGTTAGGAGAAGGGGAATATTGCCTGAGGCGATAAGGGAGTTCACGATAACCCAGACGGGATTCTCTTACGCCAAGCGCGAATACGATTGGAGCCTGCTTTTCGCCGTGAATAGGAGGATACTTGACCCGAAGGCGAGGAGGCTTTTCTTCGCGCCTAATCCCGTCAGACTGATTGTAGAGAACGCTCCGAGAATCTCGGTCGAGGTTCCCTATCACCCATCTAACGCTAAGCTCGGCGCAAGGAACATTCAAACCTCAAGCGAGTTCTATATCGCTGGCATAGATGCTGAAAGAATGAAGACGGGAGAGGTCTATAGGCTGAAGTATCTCCTCAACTTCAAGGTGCTGGAGAAAAGCTCAGGAGAAGTTAGAGCAGAGTTTCTCGGCAGAGAACCTCTCAAAGATGTTCAGATAATCCAGTGGGTTCCCGTCGAAGATGCTTTGGAGGTCGAGGTCGTGGTTCCAGACGTGCTTTACCTGAACGATGAGGTGAACCCTGAAAGCTTGAAGATCATTAAGGGATTTGGGGAGAAAGCAGTTGAGACCGTTAAGCT
>CAYXHS010000122.1:0-1580 GCA_964465105.1 uncultured Nitrososphaeria archaeon | reverse complement strand
ATGCGGCCGGCGGGATTTGAACCCGCGACCGCTGGCTCGGGGGGCCAGCGTCCTACCAGGCTAGACGACGGCCGCCAGCTTAGTGATTTGCCATGGCCATATTTTTGTTTTTAGTGATGGGGAGAGGCTTGGGCTAATACGCTGATAATTTCCACTTTCGGTTAACCCCTCAAGAGTAAATTAGGGGGGTGTTCTGGTTAGGCTTGGTGCGGTCTTGGTGATCGTGGAGGGGTTTAAGCAGGCTTTGAAGATGGTTGAGGTCGAGTTCGAGAACTCGTTGGAGGAGGTCCTAGTGCTTAAGGACATTCAGAAGCTTAACCTGCCCTCAGGCGCCGTCGAAAATCTTAAGGCTGGCTCAAGCCTGAGGGTCTATCACTGGGTTGCTGAGAGGCTTTTTGAGAAGGAGATTGCTAAGCCCGCTGAAGATCTTCTCGACATGAAGACCATACTCCAGCTTAGGTGGAAGGAGAAGAGCGAGCCAGCTGAGCTTCAGCCCCTTCCAAGCTACTTCTATCTCAGGGTCAGAGAGGCGGCCTCGCGGGGAGACTCCGATCTGTTACCTCATCTCAGGGACATCTTCTCTTTGAGGTTGGCTAAGATGATGAGCTTCGCCGCGAAGAGGATTCCAGCCTCCATGATCGAGAACCTGACAGCCGAGGAGAAGGTGTTCTACGAGCATCTCCTCAGCATGGTAAACGCCTGGTACGAGTTCATCGAGGTGAAGAAGGGATGAGCGATGAGGCGAGAGTAGAAGAAGCCTTAACCAACTTCTTCAAGCAGGAGAAATATCGATCGATGATAGCTAACGCCGCCGCCCAGAGAAGAGAGTCGATAATGGTTGATCACAGCGACCTAATATCCTTCGACGAGAAGCTGAGCCACCTCATCGTAGAAGAGCCCATGAAATATCTTCCGATACTAGACAGGGCGGCATACAAGCAGCTCCAAGTGGAGGATCCAGAATACGCGTCGACCCTCACCGAGTTCAAGGCCCGCATATTCAACCTCCCATCCAAGATACCGATCAGGGAGATCAGATCCCATCACCTTGGGAAGCTCATAGCGATAGATGGGATAATGGTTCGAGCGAGCGTCATCCGCCCCATGCTGAGAACAGCTGTATTCGCCTGCTCAAGCTGCGGCGCAAAATACAAGATCCTCCAAGAATCCTCCAGGCTCAGCCTCCCAGACCGATGCGCGAGATGCAGGGGCAGGAAGTTCGAGCTCGTCTCGGATGAGAGCGAGTACATTGACTTCCAGCTCGTGGGGATCCAAGAGAAGCCTGAAGATCTTCCACCAGGCCAGATCCCGAGGATAATCGACGTCGGGTTGAAGGGAGACATAGTTGATGTTGCCAGGCCTGGAGACAGGGTGATCGTCACGGGAGTCTTGCGGACGATTCAGGATCGTGAGACCGACAGCCTGCGAAAGACCTCGAAAATGTATCTGGAGGCGGTAAGCATAGAGACCGCGAGCAAGGAGCCTGAAAGCCTCGTGATAACCCCTGAGGAGGAGAAGCTCTTCCGAGAGATGGCTAGGGACCCTGAGATCCACAAGAAGCTCGTCGAGTCGATAGCTCC
>CAYXHS010000121.1:0-1671 GCA_964465105.1 uncultured Nitrososphaeria archaeon | reverse complement strand
GTTACATTAAACTTTAAATATCTTCTAGCAAGTTTGGCCGAAGGCTCCACAGCTTTCTCGGCTTTCCCGCCCGGGGCTTCACCAAAAGCCTCTTTATTTTCCTGCCTTACGTGATCACGTTTACGTTAAGACTTATCATTTCTCATTCTTGGGGATGGTAGAGCTTGTTGATCTCTTAATTTGACTATCGTCGAATAATTTTTTGGCTAAACCTAGAATGTAATGACATCCGACGATCACGCATAAAAGAACCGTTGTGCAGCGGCTTAAACCGAGTTTAGGATGCTTATGCTATCATGGATGCTCGCTAGTTCTGGATGGAAGTGAAGATGGAAAGCCTTTCCTAAGAAGAGGCTCCCCAAGTTTTTCCTTTCCAGAGAGGTTCTGAGGATGAGAGGCCCCCTTCAGGGGACTGAGTTGCGATCATCAGTCAGCCTGTCCCGTATTCTTCATCGGGGGCTCATGCGTCCAAGGATATCATGAGGATTTTAGCTTTTCTGGATCTGGTTCGCCGCTTCTTGGAGGCTACCATGATCTATGTGGAAACGGAGAAATACGCTTAAGAACCTGTTTTAGGTATGGCGGTGATCCTGGAGTTCAGCGTCATCCCGATCGGCGAGGGGGTTGGCCTCTCGAAGCTTATAGCGCGTGCGGTTAAGGCCCTTGAAGAGCTTGGGGTGAAGCATCTGGCGACCCCGATGGGAACGATAATCGAGGCGGAGAGCTTGGATGAAGCTTTACGCTATGTGAGGATAGCTCATGAGGCGGTCTTCGAGGCTGGCGCGAGAAGGGTCGTCACCTTGATCAAGGTAGATGATAGGAGGGATGTCAGGAGAAGCATGGAGGATAAGCTTAGATCTCTTAGGAAGGCTCTCGAAGAGCTTGAGCGACCTAGGTGACGAGGAGAATTTCATCAGCTTACCTCGATCCGCTTGAGAACGACTTCTTTGGCCTGCTTAATCACGGGCTCTGGAGGACGCTTTCCCAAGGTCTTCGCGACCTCATCTCTGATCAGGGGGGTAGGCTTAGCCGCTAAAGCATCTATAACCCCCTTAACGGATCCATAGGTCTTGAGCAGGGCCTTCGCCAAGGCCGGCCCAATCCTCGGAAGCCCCTCGATAACGTATAATGCCTGCTCCTCGACAGTCATCGACGCGGAGCTAGCTCTAAGCCTAAGATCCCTGGGCTCCCTCCTCTCCTGAAGGCTCTTATATTTCGCTATCAAGTAGAGAGCTGTTCCCTTCCAGTCCGCCGTGTGGACTACTGGGATGGCATAAGATCTCTGAATGCTTTCGATGAGCCTGTATAGGCTTGCTTCATCCCATCGGGTAAGCTTGCGGATGAGCCCTATCCAGCCCTCCACCAAGAGTATCTTCTCGCAGGAGTCTATCTCGGAAAGCTGATCGAGCTGAGACCATATTCTCCCTCTTCCAGTCTCATCGGGTTTCATAGAGCTTAATAGATCCGTGATGGTTTTCCGCTCGATTAACGCAACGCCCTCAACTCCATCGAGGAGGTAGTCTCCGACCTCAAGCTTCTTCACGGCGACCTGCTGGCCGAGCGAGCCCACGAGCATCCTGTAAACCTCTCTGCACTTAGCGGCTTCCCTACTATCTACGAAGATCATCTCGATGCATGCCTTATCGCGATACACTTTAAAGCTTTAGGAGC
>CAYXHS010000120.1:0-1734 GCA_964465105.1 uncultured Nitrososphaeria archaeon | reverse complement strand
TCAAAACCCATCTCAAGCATAATATCGACAAGATCCTAGAATACTCTCTGAAACTTAGGCTATACCTAGCCCCCATCAAGCCCTTCCTAGAAAGCTCGAGAAAAGCTTCAGCCAATAACCTTCCGCAGCTCTTCCAAGCCTTCATCATCAAACTGGGAGAGAGCATCGCCGAGAAGAAGGGCTATCTAGGCCTCGTCCTCGGAGCCAGCATCAAGGATCCAAGCCAGTTAGAAAGCTTAGCGACTGTCCTTACCTTCAGAAAACTACCAGTATACACGCCTCTCCTGACCCTCTCCGAAGGCGAGCTGAGGGAGAAGGCTGAGAAGCTGGGCTTCCGAGAGCCTCCCGAATATCAGGATTCAGATCTAAATGTCTCGGGACTCAGCTCGAGGGCTCTTGAGAAGCTTTGGAAGAAGTTCAAGCTTGACGAGGCGGTTAGGAAGGCTCTCGAAGAGCTCGAGGTTTATGAGCTGAGACTCGGGGAAGAGGTTAAACGGATTAGGTGAGCTAACCTATACGAGTTTCTTAGCTCGGGATCTGAAGGAAATTTCGGCTGCTGGTATTCTATGGCGTTAAGTCTATAGGAGGCTTACGCTCGACTATGAGGCCGCTGACCCTTCTCTCGAAGCTCTCGCTCGGCGTCGCTCTTATGAACTCGCTTTTCCGCTTAAGCTCTTCTATATTGGCCGCGCCGACGTATCCCATCCCGCTCTTAAGCCCGCCAACGATCGACTTGATGATCTCTTTAACGCTTCCCCTATAGGGGACGTAGCCTGAGATGCCTTCTGGGACGAGCTTAGAGTATCTGTCAAGCCTGTAGATCACCTCTGGGCTTCCCATCCCCCTATACTTCTTCAGCTTCATCCCGTTTCGCTCAACAACCTCTCCAGGAGCTTCATCGGTTCCCGCGAGCATTCTTCCGAGCATGACGCAGTCAGCTCCAGCGGCAATCGCCTTAACCACGTCAGCCACCTTCCTGACCCCGCCGTCAGCTATCACTGGAACACCATAGCTTGAAGCAACGTCCGCGACCCAGGCTACTGCTTGAAGCTGGGGGACCCCTACCCCGCAAACCTCCCTTGTAAAGCATATCGAGCCAGCTCCAAGCCCGACTCTCAGGCCGTCAGCCTCCGCTGAGATTAGGTCTTCAGCAGCTTCAGGAGTAACCACGTTTCCAGCCACGATATCCACTTCAGCTATCCGCTTATACATCCTCAAGCTCTTGATCACGTTCTCGCTATGACCATGGGCCACGTCGATCACGATGAGATCCGCCTCGGCCTCAACGAGCTTCCTAAACCTCTCCTCGTCTAGAACCCCGACGGCCGCGCCGACCCTAAGCCCCCTCTCCTTAACTCTTTTAACCTCCTCCGCCTCCCGATCGGCTGGCATATTCCTATGGATGATTCCTATCCCGCCCTCCTCTGCCAGGGCTATGGCCATCTCCGCCTCCGTGACCGTATCCATCGGAGAACTCACTATCGGTATCCCAAGCTGAACGTTCCTCGAGACCCTAGTAGAGGTATCAACCCCCTCCCTGGGGGTCAGGGAGGAGAACTTAGGCTTCAGGAGAACGTCATCAAAGGAGAGGGCGACTGAAGCCCTCTCAAGCTTTCTCGAGAAGAACCCCATAATCTAAGACTTTGTGAAGCCCCTTTTATCCATTAAGCTCTAAGGAAAACGCCCAGCAGCCTGATAGCGCTTATTAAATTCAGTTCGGGTATCACTCATCAC
>CAYXHS010000119.1:0-1778 GCA_964465105.1 uncultured Nitrososphaeria archaeon | reverse complement strand
GGGACGAGCCTCGGGAACATCCACTCCTCAAAGCCAAGGGGCTTAGCAACCCTGTCCACCAGCAGCTGGATTATCGCCCTGAGAAGAGCCGCCATTGGAGGTCCATAAATCCACTGACCTCTCCCAGGGTAGCGCTTTATCCACCCTCTCCTCTCGGCCTCGATGGCCACGTCTTCCATGAGCTTATGAGGCTTCTCAGGTCCCTTTCTGAGAACCGTTCCGAAGGGTGCGAGCTTTTCTCCCTCGACCTTGACCTCCTCGGCTCTGATCAGTCTTATCGCCCTATCCACGACCCTATCCCTAAGATCTCGATCGGTGAGATTCTTGAAGACTAAGGTCAAGCCTCCCCCCTCATCCTCATAGACCTCCGCAAGCCCTCGCAGAAGCTCCTCAGCCTTCTCCTTTCCGACATGTCCTTCGCTGACCCTCACCTCAAGCCTGTCCACGAAAATCCTTCTCACTCCAACCCTCCTGGGGCCCACCTTTTGAGCTAAGATGTTTTTAAGCCTGAGGAGAACATCATGAGCCCTGAGGCTTCTCCCAGAGTCTATCAAAACCTCGACCCTGTTGCCCTTCATGGTGCGGCTTAGAAGCTCTGCAGCCTCTTCGCCGTATCTCTCACGCCCCTTTCTGAGAAAGGTTTCAAGCTCCTTGAAGGCCTCCTCTATCTCAGCTGAGACGAGGTTCGCATCCGAGCTCAGCTCGACCCTGCCTGAAAGCTTAATTCTTAAGCTCATCAGGGTTCTCAGATAAGCTGTTAACCGCATAATATCAATATTGGCTCCGACACTTCTTCCCGAGTCTCATAGTATTACGCGAAAGCTCGTTTTTGCGAGAGGCAGATCAAGATTTAATTACATCTTCAGCCTAAGGAGAGCCGAGGAGAGATGTCATTTAGGATGAGATTGCCGAGCGCCGACTACTTCTCAGACCTATTGAAAGCCATCCAAGCCGTCGCAGACGAAGGAACCTTCAAGATAACGAGCGAAGGTATGAGGCTGGTCGCGATGGATCCAGCTCACATATCCCTGGTGGACTTTGAGCTGTCGAGCTCCGCGGCGGAGGAGTATGAGTGCGAGGGGGAGCTTCAGATGACCGTGAACCTCTCAGAGCTCATAAAGCTTCTGAAAAACGTCAAGAGCGGGGAGAGCCTAACCCTCTCCTACAACGATAGCGATAAAAGGCTCGACATAACAATAATCGACGCAACCGGATCCAAGCAGAGGATATTCACCTTCAACACCCTTGAGACCGTCGAGGCCAGAAGCGTCACCCCGAAGCTGACCTTCGACGCTAAGGCGAGGATAAGCTCCAAGGCCGTGAGAGAAGCCATCAGAGACTGCAAGGCTCTAAGCGACTACGTCAAGGTCACCATAAACCCTGAGGAGGTAATCTTGGCGGCGAAGGGGGAGCTTGGAGGAGCTCAGATAAAGTTCTCGAAGGCAGGCGCGGCGATCTACGAGATCGAGACGGATAAGGAGGTTTGGGCGCACTTCAGCATAAATTACCTCGAGAAAATCATTAAGGCGGGGTCAGCTTTGAGCGATGAGCTCGTGATGGAGCTCACAACGAACAAGCCCATAAAGCTCGGATTCCCGATCCCCTCAGGAAGACTAGAATACCTAATAGCCCCGAGAATCGAGGGATCTTAAACCCCCTAGCCCAGAAGCTTAGCCTTCACATAATTAACTCTAAATAGGGAGACCTCTATCTCTAAAAATGCGGGGGCCGTGGTCTAGCTTGGCTATGATTCGCGGCTTGGGCCCGCGAGGTCCTGG
>CAYXHS010000118.1:0-1783 GCA_964465105.1 uncultured Nitrososphaeria archaeon | reverse complement strand
GCCGTCTGTTGAGATCGTGGAAACGTCTATAGACCCTATGTCCGCTATCTTGGAACCAGGTAAATCTCCACTATCATCCCAAAGCTCGACGTAGAGGGTTCCAGTCGGAGAGCCGACCCGCCTCAGCCATATCGAGACTTGGCGTATGGCGAGGTTCTGCTTGTCTGGAATTATGTATTGCTGGGCCCTCATCGTATAGCCATATGATAAATAGGTTGAGCTGAAGGTTCCCCCTATCGTCAAGTCGCTTACGCTATCGCTCCTGCTTCCTGAGACCGGATTCTTATACGGCTTGTAGACCCCTCCGCCTATCCACTTGAAGATCCTTCCACGAGGCTTAGATACGATCAGCAGCTCGGTCATGATCCCTCCCTCCAAATTACTTTAACGAGCTTGATCTTAGGCGATGGACCTGTCGGCTCACTTCTCCTGAGCGTGAATTTAACTCTCATAAGCTCTCGTGTGGCTGGCAGGAAGACGTGATCCGAGTCGATTAGAATCGGATACTGAGAGACCACGCTTATCCAGTTAACCCTGCTCGGATTTGGGTCGCCTATCTTGCTCAAGCTGCTCATGGCCACCTCATATCTCCTCCACTCTCCAGCCTTGACCCTAATGCTTCCCTCGAGATAGTTTGAGGAGTCTTGATGGAGCCGAATCTTCACGTTCACGTCGTCCTCGTGATCCGCGTAGAGATATAGCCTGAGATACTTGGCCCAGCTCAAGTTAAGGTCGAGGTCTCGAGACGCTGGATAATATGCTTCGCCATCTGATCCAAGGTTGATTGGGGTGAGCCTGAGACAGTATGCTTGTAGGACGCCCATCCTTACATCACTTATGCTCGCAGCTGAGCACCCCCAGCTTGAAGCATTCTTGTAAGTGAGAGCACCGTAGCCTGTAGGCCACTTCCTAAACCTGTAAAACTGGGTGTCGACCGCATCATAGACTTGGCCTATGACCTCCCCCGAGGCATTAAGAAGCTGGACAGAGACCTCTTTGCTGCCTCCATCTGCTCTCCACTCGACCTTGACCCAGTTCACGAAGAGCTCGCTCGGAGGAAGTATCTGAGCTTCGAAGCTTCCTTCAGCCGCCCCCGAGATGAGCTCAGCCTCCCCCTCAGAATTCAGGATTGTGTTTTGAGCGTTATGCATGTTAATCGGGGGCTTGTTCAAGTATATGACGTGTTTCTGGTTTGCATGGATTCGGGCGATCTTATCCAAGCTATATGCGAGGGTTGAGGTCTGCTCTGGAATGGTCATGATCTTGCCGAATCGGGCGGCCACATCTCCTCCGATCTTCTCCGCTAAAAGCTCCTCCACGAGCTGATGCATTCCCCCGAGCCTGAGCCTGACCCTGAGCCGCTCGAAGTCATATTCTATTCCGAGGATCGACATGTTCACGTTGCTTAAGCCCAGCTTAGGAAGATCAACAGTAACGGTATCTCCCAAGTCGACTTCAAGGCTGCTGAAGTCCGAGAGCCTCATCTCCACATCCAGCTCCCTACCATACTCCCTATTCAGGGCCAGCCTGAGCTTCGCCCGCCTCTCAGCCTCCTCAGCCGAGGTCAGATATGGATCGCATACGACGGCAGGGAAATCGCCTTCCCCTTCCGATACATCGGCCAGAACCTGACCATCTGCTCCGACGTAGATCACCCTGTTCTTTAGCTCCCATCTATCCTCCGAGTATTCAGCTGCCAAGACCATGCTCTCATCGATTACGGGCATCATCTCACCTCTTCGATAAGCTCGATCATGCACGGCTTCTTCGGGTCTTCATCGTG
>CAYXHS010000117.1:0-1811 GCA_964465105.1 uncultured Nitrososphaeria archaeon | reverse complement strand
GGATCAAGTGGCTTATCTCGAAGGATGATGGGGCGCCGAACTTCTCGATGAGGCTCTTCGAGCTCGAGCCTGGAGGGAGAACACCTTTACATGATCATCCATGGGAGCACGAGGTATTCATCTTGGACGGCAAGTGCAAGCTCATCCTAGGAGAAGATGAAAAGGTGATCGGCCCAGGATACGCGGTATACGTGCCCCCGAACCTGAAGCACAGCTTCATAAACGTGGGAGAAGGAAAGCTCAAGTTCATCTGCCTTATCCCGCATAAGTAACCCGTTCCAAGGGCTGGAACGGCTGGTTCTGAGCCTTAGCATTAAGTCCAGCATTAAACATCTTCTAATTGCGATGATGAGGGCGAAACACGCCGCGATGATCGTCCTATTGGCCGCGTTGATCTCCCCAATTCTCTACCTAGGTTTAACCCAAAGCCCTTCCCAATTCTCATACCAGAAGACCAGCACGAGCGAGCAACCTACCAGCCCAACTCCTCCTCTCTCGGGGAATGCGTCCGAGTTTCTTGAGGTCGGTGAGGTTTATGAGAGGCTCGGCTACCCGAAGATATCTTGGGATCCGAGAAAGCCGAACTACACGGTTCATTATCACGCGCCGCCAATCTACTATGATATAGGCCATCTGGAGATGGCCGCGGTAGATTTAGAGGAGGCTTTAGAAATAGCCTCGAAGGCGGCAAACATAACTCCGCAAAACTACAAGCTCGTCAGCGCATATTTCCATCCTGGCAGCGTGGTAAATGGAAGCCTGAGCATCGAGCCAACATGGTCCCTTCACTTCGTCAGGGTCTTCAAAGGATACTGGATCTGGGGAACCTGTGGAGACTACTCGAACATCGAGGTGGTCATAGACGCCTTTAGGGGAGCGGTGAAGCAGGTCTCCAAATCCGAGGAAGATCTCCCTCCAAGCGACGCGGCCTTCAACCTAAAGATAAGCTCCTCACAAGCCATAAGGATTTTGAGATCATCAGATATTCCCAAGATCCCAGCCCAGCTCCTCAGGGAAGGCGAGGTTAGGCTCATCGATCTCAGGATCGCGAGGATCAGCCCTGACGCGAAGCACCTGCTACTTCAGAGCCCACTAGATCAAAAATTCGTCGATAAATACGGGCTTTACTGGCTCATCATACTCTCGGGAGAAAACATCGGAAACCGAAACCTAACGTATCCCGTTGGAAGCTTCCTCGTGGACGCCGAGACCGGAGAGGTGGCAGCCGCAACCCACTACATGATATTGCCGAGCATGAAGTGGCAAACGGTCTTCGCCAGATTAGACTATAGTTCGGCGGAGAATCTAAACATAGAAAACATAACAATTACCGTGTGCCCTAAGTTCGCCTACGAGTTCCCTCCACCAGAAGACTCCCTAATTAAACCTGTGATATATCTCTCATGTTTCCCTCTAATAGTTGAGAACGTTATCGTGGTCGAGCCGGGAGCATCCGGTAAGATAGATCTTCAAATTAAGCCGATCAACATCGACTCTGACGTCATTTTAAGCTTCGAGGTGGTTGATCCGCTTGGAGACCAAGATATTCCGAAGCATCTTGTATCACTGCCTCTAGAGGCTATAGCTGAAAACGGCTCAGAGATAAGCGTGCCGATAGCGATCGCGGCCTCATCCAACGTTGCTCAGAAAACCTACCTGATCGAGCTAGATGTTTACTGGAGGATGCCTGGCTGGGATCACAGCATGCAGACAAGAACGCTCTTCCTCCTAAGCATATGGAATGGAGAAGGAGAATGGCCCCACCCACCAAAACACCTCCTAACAGGACTAAACCAAAGATAAGCTATGGG
>CAYXHS010000116.1:0-1812 GCA_964465105.1 uncultured Nitrososphaeria archaeon | reverse complement strand
GGGAAGCTTAGAGGAGATCTTGAGGCGATGCATGGAGCTGATAGGCGAGAAGCTGAAGGAGGAGCCGAGAGAGCTTCAACCATAATCGAGGTCAAAGATCTCTCATTCAAGTATTATGGGGGAAGCCAATACGCCCTAAAAGATGTCAACTTCGAGGTGAAGCGAGGAGAGTTCATCGTCCTGGCTGGGAGAAGCGGATGCGGGAAGACCACCCTCCTGAGATGCTTGAACGGCTTGATCCCAAATTTCTATGAAGGATATTTCTCAGGAAGAGTTCTCGTGGATGGAATGGATACGCGGGAGACCCCTCCACACATCCTATCTCAGATCGCTGGAATGGTCTTCCAGAACCCTGACAACCAGCTATTCGCCCTGAGCGTCGAAGCAGACGTGGCCTTCCCACTCGAGAATCTCGGCCTCCCAAGAGACTTGATCCTAGAGCGAGTCGAATGGGCTCTAAAGACCCTGAAGATAGAGGATCTTAGACATAGGTCTCCATTCGAGCTTTCTGGAGGTCAAAAGCAGAAAGTCGCGATAGCATCGGTCTTGGCCATGAAGCCTAAGATACTTCTCTTGGATGAGCCTACGAGCTCGCTGGACCCGCTCTCAGCGAAGAACCTCATAGAATCGATAATCGAGCTTAACAAGCAAGAAAAGCTGACCATAATAATCTCGGAGCATAGGCTTGAGCTTCTGCTCCCGCATGCGGACAGGCTTATAGTGATGGATCAGGGGAAAATTGTTTGCGATGGCCCTCCAAGAGATGTCTTGAAAGAGGACATTCTCTCCTATGGCGTTGCTTCTCCGAAAGTTTCCGAGGTCGCGAGATACGTGAACTCGTATAACGGCTGCCTGAGGTTCGAGAAGGTTCCTCTGAGCGTCGAGGAGTTTGTCGAGAGGGTTAGGGAGGTGATCGGATGATCAGCTTCCAGGGGGTTGAATACGTTTACCCGAGCGGCATCAAGGCCCTTGACCGAATAGATCTCGAGATCGAGAGGGGAGAGGTGGTCGCGGTGATGGGGGAGAACGGCGCGGGCAAGACGACGCTCCTAAAGCACCTCAACGGCTTGCTCAAGCCCACCCGAGGAAAGGTCCTCATCGATGGATTGGATACGAGGGAGGCAACGGTCGCAGAGCTCGCGAGGACGGTGGGTCTCGTCTTCCAGAACGCCGAAGACATGTTTTTCTCAGGTACGGTTTGGGAGGAGGTCGCGTTCGCCCTCAAGAACTTCGGATACGATGAGAAGATAGTTAAGCGGAGGGTCGAGTGGGCCCTAGGCTTCATGGAGCTGAAAGAATATGCAGACTCATCCCCTTTCCTGCTCAGCGGCGGAGAGAAGAAAAGGCTCGCCCTGGCCATAATCCTCGCCTGGGCCCCCGAGGTCATAGCCCTCGATGAGCCCACCACCGGCCAAGATCAGCTTCAGAAGGAGAAGCTGGCTCAGATGATAAGGCTTCTCAGGGAGCAGAAGAGAACCATAATCATCTCGACTCATGACATCGAGTTCGTCGCTCAGCTAAAGCCCAGAATACTCTTGATGAAGCGTGGGAGGATCGTAGCGGACGGAAACGCGGAGGAGATACTCTTGGACGAGGAGCTTCTAGAATCCTGTAACCTGCTGCTTCCTCAGATAGCCTCCCTGACGAGAAGCCTAAGCTTTCTCGGGATAAAGCCGTCTCTAAAGCATCCGAGAGAGGTCGCCGAAGAGCTTGTGAATACCCTAAGGGAAAGATTCACGTATTCACCCTAAAGGCGTGATCAAAACTTTATCTCATCCAAGATCTCTCTAGCATCGTGATGCCGCCGATATT
>CAYXHS010000115.1:0-1830 GCA_964465105.1 uncultured Nitrososphaeria archaeon | reverse complement strand
AAGCTCGCCTTCAAGCTCGCCAAAACATTCAAAGTTAAGATAGAAGATCTATTTGAGTGTGAAGAACCTGAGGAGAACGAATAGCAGACTCTTTCTATGAAGAAAGAGGAAAAGGAATTCAAAAACTCTTTCCTAGCAGAGAGGCTAAGGTTTATTCTCAGTCCGCTTAAAGCTCGTTTGCAAGTAATAGTCTAGTCCTTGGATTAGAGCGCTTAGGCTCGCCTCGATTATGTTCGTCGAGGTGGCGGTCGTCGTCCAAGTCCTCTCGCCGTCGGTGAACTTTATGAAAACCCTGACCAGGGATGCTGTATCCCGCTCAGCCTCTGGGAGCATCACCCGATAATCTATCAGCCTGACCCTCCTTAGCTCTGGATAATCTTGCTCTAGGGCTTTGCGGAGAGCGACGTCTATCGCGTGGACTGGGCCGACTCCCTCCCCGCCTTCAACTCTTATCTTGCCTCTTACCTTGACCTTTATCAGCCCATAGGTTTTCGGGTCGTTTATCCCTCCGCCCGCGATCGATGTCCACTCGATAACCTCGAACTTCTGGTCATATCTCCCGAAGCTCTTCAGGAAGATCAGGGAGATCGTTCCAGTTGCGTCGTCTAGGCTCACGTCCTTCAGCCCGAGCTGCTTGACCTCTTCCAAGACCTTTTGGAGGGATTCTGAGCTCTTCTCAAGCTCTATTCCAAGCATCTCGCTTATGCTCGCGATCAGCGCCGACCTGCCGCTTAGATCTGAGACCGTTAGAAGCCTCCTGTTTCCGACGAGCTCGGGGTCCAGATGCTCGTATGCTTTCCTGCACTTCGAGATGGCGTCGATGTGTATTCCAGCCTTGTGAGCGAAAGCATATTCTCCCACATAAGGCTGATACCTGTTCTTGGGAAGCCCTGAGAGCTCATAGACGAGGCTTGAGATCCTGGTGAGCTTTCTAAGCCCCTCGGAGCCAGACCTCAGAGCCTTGACCCCAAGCTTAAGCATGAGGTTTGGAATTACCTGGCATAGGTCAGCGTTTCCAGTTCTCTCTCCGATGCCGTTCACGGTTACCTGGATGTGGGTTGCGCCCGCGAGGACGGCCATGAGGGTATTCGCGACCGCGTTCCCAGAATCATTATGCATGTGAACACCGATCGGAGCCTTCA
Organism: uncultured Nitrososphaeria archaeon; assembly: GCA_964465105.1. Classification (GTDB taxonomy): domain Archaea; phylum Thermoproteota; class Nitrososphaeria_A; order Caldarchaeales; family Wolframiiraptoraceae; genus Wolframiiraptor. Next base: position 688 of record CAYXHS010000115.1, on the reverse strand, counting down.
CCCATTTTCTCACCTCGCTCACGATCTCCATTACCTCGTGCGGAAGACATCCTCCATTCGTGTCCGCGAGAACTAGGGTCCTGGCTCCAGCGTCCTCAGCCGCCTTCAACACCTTCAAAGCGTATCCTCGATCATCCTTGTATCCATCGAAGAAGTGCTCCGCGTCGAAGATCACCTCCAATCCGTGAGATTTGAGATACTCTATGCTGTCGGCGACAATCTCGAGATTGTCTTCGAGGGTGGTCTTGATAACCTCTCTTACGTGGAGGCTCCAGCTCTTACCGACGACCACCGCGAGGTCGACGTCAGACCTCAAAACCTCGTTAAGGCTCTCATCTCTCTCAGGTGGAACATTCTTCCTCCGAGTCATCGTGAAGGCCGCCACCCTGGAGTTCCTGAAGTTCAGCTCCCTTAGCTTTCTCAGAAGCTCTCTATCCTTCGGGCTCGCAGCAGGCCATCCAGCCTCAACTATATGGACCCCAAGCTCATCAAGCTCTAAGGCTATCCTAACCCTCGCGTCAAGAGTGAAGTTTACTCCCCTGCACTGCTGCCCCTCCCTCAAGGTGGCATCCAAAACCTCGACTTCTCGGGGAAGATTCCTAGAAACCGATTTGTCGACCACCTACCATACCCCAACCCCCCAAAGCTTGCCAATCACAAGAAAAACAAAGCCTTATAAGTTCTCCCC
>CAYXHS010000114.1:0-1875 GCA_964465105.1 uncultured Nitrososphaeria archaeon | reverse complement strand
ATGCTCATACCCCAGGAGGACATGCCATACACGGAGAGCGGAATAGTTCCAGACCTGATAATCAACCCGCATGCGTTCCCAAGCAGGATGACGATAGGCCAGCTCCTGGAAAGCATAGCTGGGAAGGTCGGAGCTCTCAAGGGAGAGTTCGTGGATGGGACGCCCTTCATGGGGAAGCCGATCGAGGAGCTGAAGAAGGAGCTTGAAGCCCTAGGGTTCAAGAGCTCTGGAAAAGAAGTCATGTACGATGGGATAACTGGAGAAAAGTATGAGGCTGAGATCTTCATCGGAGTGGTATACTATCAGAAGCTGCACCACTTGGTAAGGGATAAGATTCATGCGAGGTCCAGGGGAAGGGTTCAGATGCTCACAAGGCAGCCTACCGAGGGCAGGAGCAGGGGAGGAGGCTTGAAGTTCGGAGAGATGGAGAGAGACTGCCTGATAGCTCATGGAGCAAGCTTCCTTCTCCTAGACAGGCTTCTCGAGCAGAGCGACAGATACACCGCCCACTTCTGCAAGATCTGCGGTCTTCCAGCATACTATGACCTGAAGCAGGAGAGGTTCGTGTGCCCGATTCACGGAAAGGATATTGAGGTCGCAACCGCCACGATGCCCTATGCCTTCTACCTGCTCTTAGAGGAGATGATGAGCATGGGAATTTATCCGAAGCTCTTGTTCGGGGAGGAGGTGTGAGCGAGATGGCTGCATCCCTCGAGACGATAATTGGCGTGAAGTTCGGGATCCTAAGCCCCGAGATGATCAGGAAGATGTCCGTCGCCGAGATCTCGAACCCAGACACCTACGACGAGGACGGGATGCCGATACCGACTGGGGTGATGGACCCGAGGCTTGGAACCCTCGAGCCTGGTCAGAGATGCAAGACCTGCGGAAACACGTATCTAGGATGCCCAGGCCACTTCGGCCACATAGAGCTTCCAGTTCCAGTGATTCACATAGGTTTCATCAAGCATATTCACATGCTTCTGAGAGCGACTTGCAGATCCTGCGGAAGGCTCCTTATACCTGAGAAAGACATCGAGAGATTTAGGGAGGAGCTTGAGAGGCTCAGGAGGGCCAACAGGCTCTCAGCGGAATTCTACTATAGGGTTCTGCAGAAGGCTTTATCCGCTCAAACTTGCCCATACTGCGATGAGAAGCAGTACAAGATCGAGCTCGAGAAGCCGACGACCCTGATCGAGGTCGTGAACTCGGAGAGGAGAAGGCTCACCCCCCAGATGGTCAGAGCGAGGCTCGAGAGGATAAAGGATGAAGACCTAGAGCTTCTCGGATTCGACCCGAGGGTCGCTAGACCAGAATGGATGGTCCTAACGGTTCTCCCCGTCCCGCCGGTCTACGTGAGGCCTTCGATAACCCTCGAGTCCGGATTCAGATCGGAGGATGACCTAACCCATAAGCTCGTAGACATCCTCAGGGTCGTCCAAAGGCTCAGGGAGAACATCAACGCGGGATCCCCCTCGCCGGTAATCGCTGAGCTCGCAGACCTCCTCCAATACCATGTAACGACCTACATCAATAATGAGGCGCCTGGAGTCGCTCCAGCAACCCATCGAAGTGGAAGGCCGCTGAAGACCCTAGTTCAGAGACTGAAAGGTAAGGAGGGCAGGTTCAGGCTGAACCTCAGCGGAAAGAGGGTGGACTTCTCGGCGAGAACCGTGATCTCCCCAGATCCCAACCTAAGCATAAACGAGGTCGGAGTCCCGCTCGAGATAGCCATGCAGCTCACGGTCCCCGAGAAGGTGACCGAGTGGAACATAGAGAGGCTTAGAAAGCTTGTGAGAAATGGGCCGAACAAGTATCCTGGAGCGAAATACGTCATCAGGCCCGACGGTAAGCGGATCAGGCTATCATACGTCC
>CAYXHS010000113.1:0-1978 GCA_964465105.1 uncultured Nitrososphaeria archaeon | reverse complement strand
CTTAAGCCTTCGTCTTAACCTTTATGTCGACTCTCTCAGCTTCCTTCAGCAGGTTCTCTGGAACCTCAACGACCTTAGCATTCTTCAAGGACTTCTTCTTCCTCGGAGAATTCCTCAGCAAGATCCCGCAATACGGGCACCTAACGCTATCCGTGAGATAGTATATCCTGCACCTGGAGCAGTACTTGTAGCCGTTAGCATAGCTTCTTCTTAAAGACATCTGAGGCTTCTTATCAAGGAACAGCATCTCGACCCCTCACCTCCACCCTTGAGGCTGTGAAGCCACTAAATAAACCTTATTTTGAAGTTTATACGTAATGTAAGTAGAAGCATGAGAGCGAAAACCCTAGAGAAGGCTTTCAGGAGGCTTCAAGTTGTGGGTAAGGCCAGCTACTCCATCTCGCTTCCAAAGCAGTGGGTTCTAAGCCGAGGGCTTAAACCTGGAGACTTCATCGAGGTCAGCGAAGCTCTTGATGGAAGCCTTAGGCTCAGCCCGCCTGAGGCGAAGCTTAGACGAGCTTCATGCAAGATCAACGCCGATCTCTGCAAGGATCTCAAGCAGCTTCAAAGGCTCATCACAGCCGGGTATAGAATTGGATACGACATGATCCGCATATCCTCGTCCAAGACCCCTCCACCAGAGATCTCAAAGAACCTTGAGGATGTGGTAAGCGGGCTGCCAGGAATGGAGCTAAGCCATGAACAAGCCCCAGAGCTCATCATAAGAAATGTTCTCGACTATGCTCGCTTCTCGGTGGACGACCTAGTGAAAAGATGCTATCTCCTGGCCTCCGAGATATTCAATAATCTGATCCAGTTCCTCGAGACCGGAAGATACGATCTCATGCCATACATAGGCTCCCTTGGGAGTAGGCTTAAGGAGCTTTGCCAGCTCCACGTGAGGCTCATGATCACCTACCTGAAGAAAAGGGAGATCGGAAGGTCGCTCAGGTTCAGAAGCCCAACGCACGTTTACACGTCCATAGTCGTGGCGACCTTGATAAGGCAGCTGGCCGAGAGCTTGCTCTTCCTAGCTAGGATCATATCGAGGTTTAGGAAGAAGCTTTGGGCAACGCCACCAGTATACAACACGGTGAAAAAGTCCTTGGAGTCGCTTTCACAGCTCTTCGACCAAGCTTTCAACGCATACCTATCCCTAGACTTCGATCAAGCAAACAAGATTATCAGCATGCCAGAGGATTGGACGGCGAGAGCTCTCAGGGAAGAGCTGACCAGGATCGCTCCCAGGGATCGGGTTCTCGTCGAGCTATTAGCTCAGCTCGAGGTAATATGCATGAAGACTCAATCGATCTTGCAGGAGATAGGAAGACTTGCGCTGGACCTTTTCATGGATTCGAGCAGCCCCGTATGCGAGGTCCAGGACTAGATGTGGCTCAGCTTAATCACCTGAAGCCATGAGATTTCTCACAAAGGGGTTCAGCTTCCTCTCAACCCCTATAGTCGATGAGGGGCCATGACCAGGATAAATCATGAACTCATCAGGAAATTTCAGGATCTTACTCAGGGATGAGATCAGGTCATTTAAGCTTCCACCAGGAAGATCAGTCCTCCCGATGGAGCCTGCGAAAAGCGTGTCTCCCGTGAAGATCATCTCCTCGAAGACGTAGCATACGCTTCCCCTGGTGTGGCCTGGAGTGTGGAGCACCTTGCCGAGATGGCTTCCTATCCTTATGAGCTGGCCATCGGCTATCCATCCGTCGGGCTTCGGGGGAGGTGGAATCTCTATCCCGAGAAAATACTCGGCGTCGCGAGGGGCTGAAGCCAAGATGCCCTCATCAGCCTTATGGAGATAAAACCTACATCCAAGCTCCCTCCTCAAATCCCTGAGCGCGAGAACGTGGTCGAAATGTCCATGCGTCAGGTAAATTGCATCAACCTCCACATCGCATCGGCTTATCAAATCCATTATCCTCTCAGCCTCATCCCCAGGATCTATAACTATACCCCGCCTAAACTC
>CAYXHS010000112.1:0-2086 GCA_964465105.1 uncultured Nitrososphaeria archaeon | reverse complement strand
GCCGTCATCGCGGAGACAAGGTTTGAGAGATATGGAATAATTCGCAGAAGACTTCTAAGGTGGAGAGCGATAATAACGTATCTCCTGACTGGGCTCCTCCTAACCCTGCTGATCTCCATCTCGATCGGCCCAGTATACATTCCGCCCTCAGAGATTCTAGGGATCTTCGCTCATGAGCTCGGATTCAACGCAGCATTCTCCGAGGCTCACATGAAGATACTTCTCCAAGTAAGGCTTCCGAGAGCCATCCTAGGAGCTTTGGTGGGAGCCGCCCTCTCGATCGCGGGGGTCATAGTGCAAGGATTGTTCAGGAACCAGCTCGCAGACCCCTATGTCCTCGGGGTCTCCTCAGGAGCAGCCCTCGGGGCCGCCCTCTCTCTAACCTTTCTCCCAGCCTTCATCGGAGTATACACGACGCCTCTAGCGGCATTCATCGGAGGCCTCGCGGCGATATTCCTCGTATATAACATCGTTAAGCTTTGTGGGAGGTTTACGGCGAACGCGCTTCTCCTGGCCGGGATAGCCGTGGCGTATCTCTTCTCGGCGATACTTTCGGCGGTGATCTGGATCTCAAGCAGGGACAGTCAGGGAATCTTGCTCTGGATCATGGGAGGGCTCTGGGGAGCGGATTGGCTGAAGGTGGAGATAGCTTCTCCGATAATTCTCTCATGCGCCTTCATCGCCTTCGCCTACTCGAGAGACCTGAACGCCCTCCTCCTAGGAGAAGAGCTAGCTCAATCCCTCGGAGTAAACGTGAACCTGCTCGAAAAGCTCCTACCAATCCTAGCAGCTTTGATAACGAGCGCGGCCGTATCCTTCTCCGGAGCAATAGGATTCATAGGCTTAATGATGCCTCACATGATGAGGCTCATCGTGGGGCCGGATCACAGGATACTCATCCCATCATCCGCCTTGGCGGGCGGGATTTTCTTGATGTGGGCTGACATGCTTGCCAGATACCTGATGGAGATACCGATCGGGGTGATAACCGCGATGGCTGGAACGCCTTTCTTCATCTACCTGATGAGAAGGGGGAGAAACCTATGAGCTTGAAGGTGGATAGGGTTAGCTTCTACTACGACGCGTTAAAGGTCCTGGATGAGGTAAGCTTCGAGGCCGAGAAAGGGACATTCATGGGGTTGGTAGGACCTAATGGCTCGGGAAAAACAACGCTCCTAAGAATAATCGATGGCCTTCTGAAGCCGAAGGGGGGAGCAGTTTACCTAGACTTCAAGAAGATCGCGGAGATGGATCTCAAAGAGATCGCTAGGGAGATCGCGGTAGTCCCTCAGAACGCGAGCCCCGACTTCGACTTCACGGTCTTCGATATAGTGATGATGGGAAGGCATCCGCATCTAGGAAAATTCTCGATCGAGAGAGAATCCGACGAGGAGAAGGTAAAGCTCTGGATGAAGCTCACGAACACGCTTCACCTCGCCGACAAATCGGTCAAAGAGATAAGCGGTGGAGAGAAGCAGAGGGTCTTGATCGCCAGAGCTCTGGCCCAAGAGCCTAGAATCCTCCTCCTAGATGAGCCGACCGCAAACCTCGACATCTGCTACCAGCTCGAAATAATGAACCTTCTCAGAGAGCTCGTGAACAAGCTCAAGCTGACGATAATCTGCGCGATCCACGACCTAAACCTAGCAGCAAGATACTGCGACAAGATAATACTCCTAGATCATGGAAGGATCAGGAAAATGGGAAGACCGAGAGAAGTCCTCACCGAGGAGAACATAAAAGAGGTCTTCAAAGTCAAGGTAAAAATCGAACACGACCCTGAAACAAAAAACCTACTGATAATCCCGCTACATCCAACACCAGATAAACCAACCACCTCCATCGAACTCAAAATAACCGCAGAAAGAGCAACCAGCAAGGGAATAAAAACGCGGCAGCGCAGCCATCTGACCTCCAAGCTCCCCAGCTAAGACATATATACTCGACCAACAACAAACCCCAACCGAAGACCAACATCCTAACGAGAAGCCCGAATAAGACTTAGCAACGTGGGCCCGTAGCTCAGCTTGGATAGAGCATCGGCCTTCTAAGCCGGGGGTCGGGGGTTCAAATCCCCCCGGGCCCG
>CAYXHS010000111.1:0-2149 GCA_964465105.1 uncultured Nitrososphaeria archaeon | reverse complement strand
AGGTATCATTGGAGCCGCGGAGAGCTTCCAGCGTGCTTCTTCCCGCCCGAGATCGAGAGGACTTATGATCGGTCGATTAAAAGGTTCATCGAGTATTGGGGGAAGAGGCTGAAGTAGCGGCATCCTCGCAGGAAGGCGCTCTATAACCACCAAATATTTTCCGAATTCTTCCTCTAAACGCTTTTAAGATCTTTTTCTCATCTTTGCTCATGAGCAGTCAGCTTAAGGTTCTGAACCTGTTCTTGGGTAGTAGGGCTAGAAGGGGCTGGCCCTCTCCAAATTACGACTACGAGAAGAGGGCGGAGGAGATCGTCCGAGAGCTGGGCTCCCTCAGAGGCTCCCTCGGCTTCTCGATCTCCTTCGAGAATAGGATCATTTCCTCGATGGATGAGCTGAATAAGATTGAGCGGGAGCTTGGAGAGGACGTTGACGCCATCTTCGCATACATTCTCACATCCGAGAGCACCCGATACACTTATTGGGCTTGCAGGAGGATCGCTGATCTGGGCTACGACTACATCCACAAGTATGGTGGCTATGGGATCCCGACGGTTTACGTCATAGATCTCTATGGTGGAGATATCTCCGCCCTCCCCCTGATAGAGGATCTGAAAAAGATGGGCAGAAGATTCCTCATGGTTTCCTCGAGCAGCATGGATGACGTCGGTAAGGCCTTAAAGGTGGTCTATGCCGCGAAGATGCTCCGCCGATCCAAGATCCTGCTGATCACGAGGAGAGACGCGAACCCGGCGAAATACCTCAACCAATCCTACATAAGCAGGATCAGGGAGAGGTTTGGAGTCGACATAGAATACGTGGATTACGCTGACGTGAAGGAGCTCTACGATCAATCTGATGTGAGGAAGGCCGAGGAGCTCGCCGACAAGCTGATCCGAGATGCGAGAGAGGTCAAGGAGGTCACGAGAGAGGACATCGTTAAGGCCGCTAGAATGTATCTAGCCTTGAAGAAGCTTCTCTCAGACAGGGACGCAAACTCTCTAGCGATCGACTGCCTCGGCTGGCTCGAATACGGCGTGATCCCACTACCCATGACCCCGTGCATAGCCTTATCCCTTCTAAACGATGAGGGGTACGTGGCCGCATGCGAGGCGGACGTCCACTCAGCCCTAACCATGCTCATCTTCAGATATCTCGCGGGAATCCCATCCTTCATCTCAGATCCCGTGGTCGATACGGCGACAAACACGGTGATCCACTGCCACTGCACCGCCCCAAGGCTGATGGACGGCAAGAGCAGATCTCCCTATCGGCTGAGAAGCCATGCGGATAGCGAGGAGGGTGTGAGCATACAGGTTTACATGAGGGAGGGAGAGAGCGTGACCGTCGGAAAGCTGATTCAAGGTCTTGATGTTTTTCTCGCCGCGAGGGGCAAGATCGTAGGTAACGTCGATGTGGATAGAGGATGCAGGACGAAGGTCGAGGTAACCGTGAAAGACGCGAAGAAGTATCTTTACGAGTATCGAGGAGGACTGCACAGAGTATTAGCTTATGGAGATCATGTAGACGCGCTGAAAGACCTAGGAGCGCTGCTGGGATTCGAGGTTAAGCTTGAGGGAGAATGAGCCAGCTCATCTTATCCTCGCTATCGGGGGAAGCCTCCGCTTATGCTCGTTCGCATGAACCCTGGCGACTACGGCGTCGATTTTCCTCCTATCGATCCCCGTCTTTTTCTCAACCTCATCCAGGGATAATCCACGCTCGAAATGCAGATACAGTATCTGATCTATCTCATCGTAGGTTGCCCCAATTTCCCCCTCAGCGGTTTGACCTGGAAGCAGCCTGGGGCTGCTGGGCTTCTCAACGATCCTTCTCGGGAGGTTCAACCTCCTCGCAAGCTCCCTAACCTGGGTCTTATAGAGGTCTCCGATCGGGAGGATGTCCACCCCTCCATCCCCATACTTCGTGAAGTATCCTAGCATTATCTCGCTCTTATCCCCGGTCCCGCAGACAAGCAGCCCATTCAGGTTCGCATAATAGTAGAGGATTATCATCCTGATCCTGGCCCTAAGGTTGGCGTTCGGGATACCCGCCTCATCCCTGTAGAACCTCATCGCCCTCGAGAAGGAATCATAGATCTGATCCAGCTCAACGACCTGGCAGCGCACCCCAAGCCTTTCCGCGAGCATCA
>CAYXHS010000110.1:0-2204 GCA_964465105.1 uncultured Nitrososphaeria archaeon | reverse complement strand
TTCTGATCTCCGACCTCAGCTCAGGTCTCTCGCCCAAAATCTTCGAGATCACTGGACCAAGCATCGCTCTTCCATCGTGATCAACAGCGTTTTTCAAAGCCCACTTCAAGGCAAGCTTCTCTAGATCCATTTCCTCGGCTACCTATCCTTAACCGATCTTTTAACATTCTCGGGTTCTCAAGCCGGTTTAGAGAAGGTTTTTAGCTTAGTTGATCCGTAACTGCGGGGGAGATGAGGGCGTATGCCTAATCCGAAGCCGAGTTATGTCAATTTTGATGTCCCTGAGGAACTTATGAAAGCGACTCTTGAGGTCGTGAGGCTCGCCAGGGAAACTGGTAGGATAAGGAAGGGGGTTAACGAGGTCATAAAGTCGATCGAGCGGGGGCAGGCCAAGTTCGTCGTGATAGCGATGGATGTCGATCCGCCTGAGATAGTCGCGTTCCTCCCAACCCTATGCGATGAGAGAAAGATACCATACATCTTCGTGACCTCCAAGAAGGAGCTGGGGGAGGCCGCAGGGCTTCAGGTAAGCGCCAGCAGCGTCTCGGTGATAGAGCCTGGAGACGCGAAGGACTTCATGGACGAGATAATCAAGAAGGTCGCTGAGATAAGAGGGATAAAGGCTTAGTCCTCGGTTAGAAGCCTCTGCTCCTCGGTGAGCTTCGAGCTCGTGATGAGCTTCGCGGCTGGAGACCTCGCCTTCATTATCACATTGAATCCGCAGTAGGGGCACCTTGTCTCCGCTATCTTCGAGAGCATCTTCTTCTCAAACTTCCTGCCGCACCAAGCGCACTGATAAATGATGTTTTCATCCGACTCGGGTTGGGAAGCCATCTTCGGCGAAATACCCGTGGTCTCCCTATTAAATATTCTCGGGAGCATAGGAAACTTGATAAGGGTTCTTGCTGACAAGCTGATGAGAGAGGATGATCTTCAGAGATAGGCTGGATGCTGGGGAAAAGCTCGCAGAGCTTCTCTCCGACTATAAGGGTGAGCAATCTGCGGTTATAGCCATTCCTAGAGGCGGCGTGGAGGTAGGCTACGTCGTGGCCTCCAAGCTAAGCTCCCCACTAGAGGTAACAGTTCCCCGCAAGATCGGGTCTCCAGCCGACCCTGAGCTCGCGGTCGGAGCCGTCGCCGAGGATGGAACGATCTATATCGACGAGGAGGTCTCCAAGATGATCGGCATAAGAGATGATTGGATAAGGATCGAGGCTGAGCGTGAGCTCCAAGAGGTGAAGCGAAGGATCGAGGTTTATCGAGGGGGCAAGCCTCTCCCAAGCCTAAAGGGATACACAATCTTGCTGGTCGACGACGGGATAGCCACCGGAGCCACGATAATAGCGACAGCGAGGTTCCTGCGGAAGCTTGAACCAGAGAAGCTGGTGATCGCCGCTCCAGTCGCCCCTCCAGAGGTCGTCTCAAAGCTCTCAGGGGAGGCTGATGATCTCAGGTTCGTCGAGACTCCAAGCCCCTTCTTCGCGATAGGCCAATTCTATCAAGACTTCTCGCAGCTAAGCGACTCTCAAGTCCTCGAATACCTTTCAAAGGTTAGGAGGCTGGTCTAGCCTTTTCTCATGAAAACTAGGAGAAGATAGATCGCGGTCAGGATTATGATGAGCAGAGGCGAGGTTCCGATATAGACCCCGTCGAACTTTCTCCCCCATAGAAGGAGAGGGTGAACCTCCTCTAGCTTCAGCCCGAGCTTTGCGAGAAGCGGCATCAGCAGGAGGATTATGCCTACGATTATGAGGAGGATTCCTAGAAGCGTTAGGCTGTTTAGGAGCTGCTTCTCGAACATCTTTCCCCTTTTTCTAACCCTTCACGACCCCCATGGGTATCAGCCTGGCGACCTTGGTTCCTATGCCAGCCTTATGGCTTACCTCCGCGACTACATCGACGTTCTTATATGCTTCATCAGCCTCCTCGACGACCGTCTCCATGCTATCACTCCTGATATAGATCCCCTTGCGGCTAAGAGAGTTCAAGACCTGGCTCGCGCTAAGCCTACGCTTAGCCTCAGCCCTGCTCCTAGTCCTACCAGCACCGTGAGCCGTGCTCCCGAAAGTCATCTCCATGGCCCTCGGATTTCCAAGTAAAACCCAGCTCGCGGTCCCCATGGAGCCTGGGAGGAGAACGGGCTGACCAATATCCCTGTAATCTTCTGGGACGAGGGGGTGGCCTGCTGGGAAGCTTCTCGTAGC
>CAYXHS010000109.1:0-2214 GCA_964465105.1 uncultured Nitrososphaeria archaeon | reverse complement strand
AGCTTCTCATCGTAAACTATGTTCGAGGTCGTTCTCGCGGGGATCTCAAGCCTTGGAAATCTTCCACGCTCAAGATCCGAGATGACCTTCTCCCCTAGCTTCCTAAGTGATCCTAAGACCTGACCCTTTATCCTATCCGCCCTATATTGTTGACGGCTCATAACCCTCTTCGAGGAAGGATCGGCTCAACCTACTTAATAGCGATTAGCCTCTTAGCCTTCCATGAAGAATACTCTGCTAGATATCTTGAGAAAAGCTTCGGTAGAAAGGTTGATGAAAGATGTTGAGTCGAGTTTTGTTTCGCTAGGTGATCAGGCAGCTGGTCCACCCGCAGTCGAGGCACCTGACGCAGCCTTCTTGATAATTCAGGTTCGGGCTTCCGCATTCGGGGCATTTCTCGAACCTCGCGGTAGGATGCTTTGACTCGCTTCTCCTCTCCGACTCCGAGCTTACGGTCTCAGACTCCTCGCCCGCATAAATCACTTGAAGCATTCTCTTCTTGCTCTCGACCTCGCTTATCTCCTCAGCCTCGATCTTAGGAGGCTCTATGCCGAGGCTCTTCATCAGCTCCAGGGTCTTGTTCGGGGTTAAGGCGATGTATCTCGAGGACCTTTGAGAAGGCGTGACTAGAACCTGAGCGGACTTCGACGTATCCCTGTAGATCGTTATGCCCTTTAGCCCCAGCTTATGAGCAAAGAGATATGCTTTCAAGATGTCGTCCGCGGAAACCCATGCGGGCATGTTTATCGTCTTGCTCACGGAGGCGTCGACCCACTTCTGGAACTCGTATTGAGCTCTGACGTGATCCCACCACGGTATATCGTAGGCGACCAGAAAGACCTTTCTCATGTCTTCTGGAATCTCCTCCAGCCCCTGGACGGATCCACCGTTCTCCGCGACCTTCTTCAAGATGTCATCGTTGTATAGGCCGCGCTCCTTCAGCTGCCTCTCGAACTCCCTATCGATGTAATAGAAGGTTCCCACGGTGACCCTCTTCTCATATACTAGGGCGAACTGGGGTTCGAGGCCAGATGATACATCGACCAGCATGGAGATGCTTCCAGTCGGAGCAACGGTTGTAACGTGGCTGTTCCTGATGCCGTTCCTCTTAATCTCCTCAACCACCTTATTCCAGTCCAGCGTCCACCACTCTGGATGATAGAACCCCTCTATCGGCATCTCTCCATTCGGGTATGCCGACTCCCAGTATAGGGGAAATGGGCCGCGCTCCTTCGCAAGCTCGACGCTTGCAAGATAGGCGTGGTAGGCTATGAATTCGGAGAGCTTGCTCATGAAGCTGAATCCTTCCTCGCTGTTATAGGGTATCTTGAGGGCGAAGAGGGCGTCAGCCAGCCCCATTATTCCCAAACCTATTCTCCTAGATCTCTTCGTCCTATACTCGATCTGCTTGAGAGGATACTTGTTCACGTCTATGACGTTGTCCAAGAACCTGACCGCGAGCCTGACCGTCTCCGCGAGCTCATCCCAATCTATGTAGGCGCCCTCATCGCCATACCTGATGAAAGCATAGATGTTTATGCTGCCTAGGTTGCACGACTCGAAGGGGTAGAGAGGCTGCTCTCCGCATGGATTCGTCGACCTTATCGGCCCCAGCTTCTCGAGAAAGATGTTCCGCTTATTCATGTTGTCTTGGAAGAGAACTCCAGGATCTCCAGTCTTCCAAGCCATCTCCGCTATCATCCTCAGGAGCCTCACGGGGTCTATGGTCCTCCAAACCTTTCCATCCCTCGGATTCTTCAAGGGATATGGCTTATCCTCCTCGTAGCTCTTCCAGAACTCTGGGGTTATCAGGACGGAGATGTTGAAGTTCTCCAAGAAGCCTTCCTTCTCCTTTGACCGTATGAAGGTTTCTATGTCTGGATGCCATACTTCGAGGATTCCCATGTTTGCTCCGCGTCTCTTCCCGCCCTGCTTAACGACATCCGTAACCGTGTCTATTATCCTCATGAAGGAGACTGGGCCTGATGCCACCCCATAGGTTGAGAACACTATATCTCCCTCAGGCCTGAGCCTAGAGTAGTTTATCCCAACGCCTCCACCAGACTTGAAGATTATGGCAGCGTCTTGAGCGGCTTGCATGATCGATTCCAGGTTATCATCTATGTGGAGAACGAAGCATGCGCTAAGCTGGCCGAGCCTTGACCCAGCGTTGAATAGGGTTGGGCTATTAGGCATGAACCTCTTGCTGACCAT
>CAYXHS010000108.1:0-2406 GCA_964465105.1 uncultured Nitrososphaeria archaeon | reverse complement strand
GATGAGGCTAGGAGCAAGCTTGAGGACATGATTAAGGGGATGCTTAGAGACTTTAAGATCAGGGAGATAAGAATGGAAAGGCTCATCAGGAAGGAGGCCGAGCTCAGAGAATCCTTGTCGAAGCTTAGAGAGAAAGAGGAAGAAGTAGAGGAACTGGAAAGAAAGGTTCTCCAGCTCAGAAGTGAGTTAAATGCGCTAAGCGAACGTAAGAGAAGGCTCGAGGCAGAGGTAAAGGAGCTTGAGGCGAAACGCTCTAACCTCGAGAAGGTTATAGCTGATATGAGGCGGGCGGTTCTCAGCCCTTAGACAAGTTCTCCTCAAGCTTTTGAATTCTCTCTACAAGCTTGTCGAAGGCATCCATCAGAGTTGACAGCTTGTCGTTAATGTCATCGAGATCGAGTTCCAGCCTCTTCTCCAAGCTTTCTAACACTTCCTCAACCTTTTCAAGCCGCTTCTTCAGCTCATCCAACCCTGGGGCGCCGCTTTTCTCCAACCTGCTCACCTTCTCCTCAAGTTCTGCCGTAGCATCATCTAAAACCTTAACGGCCTTCAAGATCCCGAGAGCGAAGTCATAGGTCGGTATCCTCCCCCTAGGGGTCTCCAAGTATCTAGGCTTAACGACCACGCTCTCGTTTCCCTCGCTCAAGTCTCTCCACCTCTTATTGTTTGGGAGCTCTCAGATAAAGGTCTTCGGCAGATGGGACACGTGCCCTTCTTCTCGATCCAAGGCTGAACACATCTAACGTGCATGATGTTTCCGCAGAATGGACACTCGAATACGGGCGCCCCCTTCTCGATTTCGGTCGAGCAGACTGGGCAGATGTTCACCTTCGCTTCCACCTTCTCCTCGGCTCTCTCAAACCTTAGATCCCAATCTCCAGCCTTCTCCTCCCGCTCAATTATCACTCTTTCTCTCAAGTGCCCTCTCCTCCACAAGCTCTACCCTAAGTTGAAGAGGCATAAATCTTCTACTCGTGCTAACATATATTATATCATTCTCCTTGATCCCTAGCTCGGAAACCTTCTGCTCGTCGGAAAGCCTCCACCTCCCATAGAGGAGCTCAGGATCAGGTATGCTGAACGTCTCAGCTATCCTCCTCTTCAAATCCAGAACCGACTCACCAACATTAATTGGAAACCTTATTGCTTCTTCGACTAGGTCGCCGCATACAAAGCATTCGGGATTACGGCTGAGCTCGACTCTGGTGAACTGACCTGCGATTCCATCATACATCAAGAGATCCTTGATAGGCTCTCCGAGCTTGCCTGCATGAATTATCTTAATTATCTCAGTTGAAGCTACTCCTGAGATCAGGGCGGCGACGCTTTGAAGGGCTGGCATTTTGGGCTTGAGCTTCTCCTGAATCTCTCTCACCGTCCTGCTAGTTTTCTCATCGAGCCTGTTCAAAATGTCTTCTTGAATGTATTTCAGATCATATACGGTCTTTATATTGTGGTCGAACAGCTTTTTAGCGATCTTCAAGCTTATGTCTATCCCAGCTTCCTTAAGGTCTTGAACTAGATCTTCAGGACTTCTCCTCCTCAGGGTGCATTCAGCGAGCTGAACCTCCTTAGGTATCAGATCCTCCCCATGACATTCCAAGCACGCGGTCTTCTTGGGAATGACTATCTGGAGGTTCGCGTAAAAGCCCTCCATCGCGACGTCCACCAGGGGCTTGTCGAGCGCGATCGCGAGAGAGTTAAGCCATCTTCTCACCGGCCAGTTGTCGAGGCATGAGGCTATCAGGTCTACGCTCTCGAACAGGTTTTCATCGATGTTCCTCACGTCCTCGAAGTACGCTTCGATCTTTACCATGGGGTTCATCTTCTTCAGCCTTTCAGCGGCTATGTTCGCCTTAGGCTTCCCAATATCCTCCTCTAGGAATAGCATTTGCCTGCTGAGGTTAGATAGCTCGACCACATCGTTATCGATCAGGATGAGCTTCCCAACCCCCATGAGAGCAAGGTTCTTAGACACCTCGCATCCAGTTGCTCCTACTCCGACTATCGCGACAGATGCTTTCGCCAGTCTCTCCTGATCCCATCCCTCAACCCTGATCTGACGATCATATCTCTCGAGAAGCCTTCGTGTCCCCTCTTCCATTTCTCGCCAAATAAATCGAGCTTGCACGGCTTATATGAGTATTATCATCCCTATTCCTGAAACGCCAGCTCAGGTCTAGCATATAGCTCGATATATCTCCTGACCCTCGCCTCGAATATGTCGGGTCTATACTTCATCTCGGCCGCCGCGAAGGTGTTTAACGGATCTTCTGGATTCGGGTTGTTGAGAAGGTTTCTCAGCGCTTCGATCACGGAGAAGAGGTGGAGTGAGGGGGTCCAATCGTTCTTGAAGATGGATTCGCAGATCCTCGCGGGAACCTCGTCCGTGAAGTTCGGATGCCA
>CAYXHS010000107.1:0-2435 GCA_964465105.1 uncultured Nitrososphaeria archaeon | reverse complement strand
GCTACAAACCCTATTACAAGTCCAGCGATAAGGAGGAGCACCTTAAGAGCTGGCTCCCTCATATCGAAAGCTACTTCTCATTAACCTTTTTAATCTTTTTGAACACGAATGATCTCTTACCTGGTTATCTCTTGCTCCCTAACGAACTCGTAGAGCTTTCTCGCGCGTGGATCTTTCTCGAAGTGCTCTCTTATCGGTTTTATCAGCTCATCGAGCGCTTCGGCGACGGCGTTCTTAAGGTCTGCTGGATGAAGCCTCCCCTCAACGTAATCCCTCTCAAGCTCCTCATACGAGTAGTAGGTTATCGGCCCTCCATACTTGCTCGGCCTATCCACGTGGAGCTCATCCAGCTTCCTGAAGATCACGTATTTCGCATACTCGAGGATCGGGTTTCCCTCAGAGGTCTTAGGCGGGCAGTAGGCTTTCCTGACTTTTCTCCGAATGGTCTCAAGATCGTCGTGAACGAATATGCTCGTCTCGGGTATGCTCTTGCTCATCTTGGAGGCTATCTGCTGATTCATCCTGGGATCTTCGTCGAACCCCTTCAGGTCGGATGGGCCCTGCAGCCCCATGAGCATGTGATGATGGGCCGCTACGGGCTTCTTGAATCCGAGCTTGGGCGCGAGCTCTCTCGCTAGGATGTTCGCCCTTCTCTGGTCTAGGCCGAGCTGACAAATGTCGACCCCCATGTAGAATATGTCCGCGACCTGCATAGCCGGATAAAATATCTGAGCTGCCTCCTCAAGCTCTCCAGCAATCCTTCCCATTATCGGCAGGGCTCTCAGGATACGCTTGATCGTAACGCTCTTAGCCACCTTTATCACGATCTTCCAGTAGTCTGGGTCCGATGCTAGGTCGCTCGCCCACACTACCTCAATCTTACTCAGATCTATTCCAGCAGCCTTCCAGACCTCAAGCAGATACTCTCCAACCTTCCTGATCTTCTCCAAGTCCCCTCCCATCTTATTGTTTATCATGGCATGCCAATCCGCCAGCAAAAGCTTGAACCTGCATCCCGCCTCGAGCAGGTCTTGAAGCTTTATCGGCCTCAGGACGCCTATCGGGAGGTGGGCGAGCCCACTCGGCTCAAACCCATCGTAGGCTACTGGATGCTCATTAACCTCAAGCAGCTCTCTTAAGTCTTCCAGCGTGATGACCTCCTCGATCGGAGGCCTGGTGATCAGCTCGAGCCTTCTCTCGATATCCATCTACGATCCCATAGCCTATATCGCCTCTTAAAGAAATATGCTTCTCCTAGGGCTCTATTCCTCGAGTTATGGGCGCTTCGCGCTTCTAGAGGATGCTGACCGAGATTTGGGAGCAGGTATCGTTAAAGACCTAGAGTTATGGCCAAACCCTCCTTAGGCGGACGACCAGATTTGAAAAGGCTCAGAAAGCCCCTCTTTCTAGAAAATCCTGGGGCTGAGCTTCATTTGAGGCTGGCGATCCTTTCGTGCTCGGCTCCTCTCTTTTATTGTTGCTGACGATCTCCGAGAATTTCGGCTTCTCAATTGCTCATGATTCGCTTATGGCTTCAGCCCCTCGTTAGAATCCTTTATAACTCGCGGAGTTCATAACGCTTCTCGGGGAGTTCAGAGAATTGAAGAACAGCTCTAGAAAATTAGAGTTCCCAGTCAAGAAGGTCGTCAAGAGGGATGGGAGAGTCGTCGACTTCGATCCGACGAGGATACGGGAGGCCATCAGGAAGGCGATGGTCCATGTCAACAAGTACGATGAGGAGAGCTTGAACAAGGTCGTGGATCACGTCCTTCGGATAATCGCTGAGAAGTATGGGATGGAGAGGATTCCGCATGTCGAGGAGATTCAGGACATCGTCGAGCTGAGCTTGGTGAAATTCGACCTCTACGAGGTCGCAAAAGCATACATACTCTATAGGAAAGAGAGGGAGAAAATCAGGGAGGAAAAGAAGAAGATACTGGAGAAAGATTACGTCGATGAGGTTGACAAAGCTTTCAGCCTGAACGCCCTTAGGCTTATGGCCAGCAGGTATCTAATGAGGGACGAGAAGGGAAAGCTAAGGGAAACCCCGAAGCAGATGTTCCAGAGGGTTGCAGCTCTCATAGTGATCCCTGACATCCTGCACGACCCCCAGATCTTCGATAGAAACTTCGCCCAAAAAGAACATCCACATGAAGAATTCTCCCCCGAAAGCCTTGAGGGAAGGCTAGGATTGGGAAAGAGGCCTGACGGATCCTATGAAGTCACTTGGAATAAGTGGCATCTCGAGCGAATGAAGGCTCTCTACGATGAGCTGAACGAAGAGCGGGCGATGAGGTGTTCTTGGAGCGAGTTTCTTGAGATGTTGAAGGAGGGAAGATTCGACGGATATTATCAGAAGTATCTCGAATACTATGATTTAATGGTCAGCAAGAGGTTCATGCCTAATAGCCCAACCCTATTCAACGCTGGGTCAA
>CAYXHS010000106.1:0-2546 GCA_964465105.1 uncultured Nitrososphaeria archaeon | reverse complement strand
TATCCCCAAGCTCGTGAACAGCACGAGTATGGATGGGAACACGAAGGAGAGAGAGTATAGCCCATATGCTTCAGATCCTAGAAGCCTCGCGATAACGATCGACCCAATTGCAAGGATCGCTGTGGAAATGGTGTTGCCTAGGAAGAAGCCATAGCCTTCTCTGACAGCCTCAGCTCCTACTTCCCATAAGCTGGAGCTCTCAGAAGCCATTACACTTCCTCAGAGAATAAGCTCAGAATTTATATTAATCGCCTTGGCTCGGGATAAGACTTTGAGTAATTCAGGACTTGTCAAGATAATGTCAGCTGCCATTTCTTTGGGTAATGTTTATGTTGGCCTGCTGGAGACCTTTTTGTATGAAGTATAAAGTTGGTGGAAACGTCCTGATGGTTAAGCTTGATGATGGGGAGGATTTTCTTGAGGGTCTTCATGAAGCTCTTAGGAAGGCTGGAGTAAACTCTGGAGTGATCTTGAGCTGCGCTGGCATGTTCCGCAACTCTAGGATAGCCTTCTTCAAGGGCGAGTATGCTGGGAGAGACTTTCCCGAGCCGATGGAGATAGTCTCCATGGAGGGGAACATAGCCTTGAGCGAAGATGGAAAAATTTTCCCGCACATCCACGTCTGCTTGGCGGACGAGTCTCAGGAAGCTCATGGAGGACACCTCTTAGGAGCGACCGTGCATAACACGGCTGAGCTGGCGATCCTAATCCTGAAGGACATAAGGCTTCTCAGGAAGAAGACCGATTCTAGGGTGGAGCTCCAGATCGAGTAGAGCATCTGCTGAAGCCTTCAACGCTTATCTTCCTCTTCCATTCTAGTCCTGTCGAGAAACTTGAGCGAGGAGAAGCTACTCGTGAGAGTTGAGGCGGAGGTATATCCTACCGAGGATCCTGAGAAAGTCTTGGAGGCGGTTAGGAAGATCTTTCCGAAGATTGATTTGAAGGTGAGATGGACTGATAGCTCGGCCCTGGTTGAGGGATCTGGCGAGGGATTGGAGGTCTTGGAAAACCTGAAAAGGCTTCTGAGAGAGCGGAGGATCAGGGCAGCAGCCAGAAGGATCCTAAAATCCTTAATCAAGGAAAACGTTCTCATATTCTACTTGAACAAGCAGGCAGCATACGTCGGAAAGGCTTCCTTTACCGAGCCGTTCGTCGAGTCTCCGCTTCCCCCGATCAGGGTGGAGGTTAGGGCAGATAATTTGGAAGAAGTGGTGAGATGGCTGACCGAGTAGCTAATCCTGTAGCGGGATCTCGTAGCTTAGCAGGTCTTCCGCGAGATACGTGTTTGGGAAGACTTGACGAGCCTCTGAGAGAAGCCTTTCTTCCTCCCCCTCATACCTAGGACTTACATGGAATAGGTAAAGCCTCCTCACTCCAGCCTTCAAGGCGATCTCGGCGGCTTGCCTCGCGGTTGAATGCCCCTCCCTATAGGCATCCTCCTCAAACTCCGATGTGAAGGTCGCGTCATGAATTAGGACATCAGCCCCCAAGGAGAATTGGATAAGCTTCTCAGATGGCCTCGTGTCGCCAGTATAGACTATCATTCTCCCCCGCCTCGGAGGCCCCATAACCTCCTCAGGCCTTATGACCCTGCCTGAAAGCTCTATAGGCTCTCCTCGCTGAAGCCTTCCCCAGAGAGGGCCTCTCGGGACGCCAAGCCTTTCAAGAACCTCAACCTTCATCTTTCCAGGTCTATCCTTCTCCCTGAACTTGTAGGCTAGGGATCTGACCGTGTGAGATGCTTCGACCGCCTCGACGACATAGCTTTTAGACTCGTAGACGACTCCCTCCCAAACCTCCTTCACCTCGATCTCATAGTTCAGCTTCCCGAACTTCACCGAGAGAATCGACTCTATGAAGCGTCGGGTTCCAGGAGGCCCTATCACCTTCAAGGGATACTTCCTATCGAGCATCGAGAGCGTGTAGATCAGGCCAGGCAACCCCAAGATGTGATCTCCATGAAGATGCGTCAAGAATATTATCAGATTCTGCTTGAACCCTGTTCCAGCCCTCATCATCTGCCTCTGCGTTCCCTCGCCGCAGTCAAAGAGTATGAGCTCACCCGAGAAGTTTATCGCTATGGCTGGAAGGGAGCGGCTTATGCTCGGTATGCCTCCTCCAGTTCCGAGGAAGGTCAGCCTCATGACCGTCATCTTCCCAAGACCACCACCCTTCTCACCAAGCTTCCATGAACTCTCGCGATATGAGCTTCCTCCACCCTCAGCCCATGACCCTCCACGAGCTCATCAACCCTTACATCCGTTGGAGCAGCCAACACGATCTTGCCCCCTCTCCGGAGAAGCGGCAGGCATTCATCGAGAAACTTGTCTAGGAGGGTCAGGATTGATCGATCTGGAACCGTGGTGGATCTACCATAAGGCGGATCCGTGACTATCGCATCGAAGGCATTCTCCCTGAACATTATCTTCCTGGCATCTCCAATGATCACGTTCTCCTCGCCCTGGATGTAGCGCATAAGGTTTCTTAGGGCGCCCTCAGCGATCCAGCCCTTAAGCTCAACACCGTAAGCTTTGTAGCCTAATAGA
>CAYXHS010000105.1:0-2588 GCA_964465105.1 uncultured Nitrososphaeria archaeon | reverse complement strand
GTCGATCTGATGCGAGATTTCTCTCGAATGCCTGTTTTATTAGACCTAGATTTGGGTTCGGCTTCGTTAGGGCGGCGATATGGCAGCCTCTATATCTTCTGATTATGAGATGTCGGCCCTCCTGAACTTCGAGATCTATTTCATCGAATTTTCTTGAGCCGAAGAGCTCCATCACCGCTAGGGTTGCTTCGGCTATGGATGATGCAGCATCCGCGATACGCTCAGGCTCGATGCCATCGCCTCCGCTGAAGGCTATCCTCGTCCCATTCACCAGCATGACTATCACGTCGATCCAGCCCCTAGAATCCTTCACTATCTTCTCGATCAATGGCCTCCGCTCCCAGCCATGCTCGCTCGGCTTTTCCAATCCGACGACAACATACTTAGCTCGATTTTCGAGCATTACGGCTCTGGCCGAGAGATCACTCTTTTAAGCATGATGCTCGGCTTAACCATTTTGTAAAACTGTGGTATCGGCTCAGTAATCACCTGATAATCTTCAGCTTTCCGCCTGGGATTTTTCAGCTAGAGCCTAGCGCTTTCACGAAGCTTCCAACAAGGCTCTTAACAGCCTCCTCCGCGCCATCCATATTCTCCCTTATAGTTGAGATTATCTTGCTCCCAACGATTATCCCATCAGCTCCCAGCCTCGCAAGCTCAATGGCTTGCGAAACCTTTGATATCCCGAAGCCCACCGCGACAGGAGTCTCTTGGTTTATGCGCTTGCTTCTTTGAAGAAGCTGGATTGCTGTCGGGGGAAGCTTCTCCCGCTCTCCAGTCGTCCCAGTTAGAGATACCAGGTAGGCGAAGCCCATCGTCTCTCGAAGGATCAGCTCAAGCCTTTCATCGCTCGTCGTCGGAGCTGCGAGGAGGACAAGTGAAACATCGTTCTCGATGGCGACATGCTTCACCCTCATGGCCTCTTCCAAGGGAAGATCTGGAATTATTATCCCGCTTACCCCGTTTTCCCTAGCTTTTTCGAAGAACTTTCTAATGCCCATTCTATAAACTGGGTTCAAGTATGTTAGGATCACGATTGAGACATCGTAACTTCCTGAAAGATTCTTGGCTAATTCGAGCACCTTCTTAGGGGTGGCTCCTGCCTGAAGGGCCATGAACGAGGACTCTTGAATCGTCGTTCCATCCGCTATTGGGTCTGAGAAGGGTATCCCGAGCTCGATTATCCTCGCTCCAGCCTCGGCCACGGCCATGAGTATCCGCAACGACTTCTCCAGGCTTGGATAACCTCCCGTGAGGAATGGGATGAAGAGCACATGGCCTCGCCGCCTGGCCTCCTGGAATACCTCTCTCAGCTTCTCCATTCTCCAATCCTCCTCAAGACGACTTCAAGATCCTTATCGCCTCTTCCCGAGAGGTTCACCACGATTATGTCGTCTTTGCTAAGCCTTTTCGCAAGCACGATCGCATAGGCGAGGGCATGAGCAGACTCCAATGCTGGGAGAATTCCCTCCGTCCTTGAAAGCAGTAGAAATGCCTGCAAAGCTTCCTCATCCGATACGGTTAGATACTTCGCTCTGCCAGTCTCCTTGAGATAGGCGTGCTCCGGCCCGACCGCGGGGTAATCTAATCCGGCGGCTATGCTATGGGTTCCCGCTATCTGTCCATCCTCATCTTGAAGAATGTAGGTTAAGGCTCCGTGAAGAACGCCTTCAAGGCCTCGGGACAGGGATGCAGAATGCGATCCAAGCTTATCTCCCTTTCCACCAGCCTCAACCCCGATGAGCTTAACCTCCTCATCTTCTACGAACGGATGGAAGATCCCTATCGCATTACTTCCGCCGCCCACGCATGCCACGATGTAGTCTGGAAGCCGACCCTCAATTTCCAAGATCTGCTCTTTAGCCTCCCTACCTATAACGGATTGGAAATCTCGGACGATCATAGGATATGGATGTGGACCCACACAAGACCCTAGGAGGTAATATGTGTTCTCGACATTCGTGACCCAATCCCGTATCGCCTCATTTATCGCATCCTTCAAGGTCTTAGAACCCGACGACACCGGATGCACTTCAGCTCCTAGAAGCCTCATCCTCTGGACGTTCATCCGCTGCCTCTCCATGTCCACTTCACCCATGTAGACCTCGCACCTTAATCCTAGAGCGGCGCAAGCCATGGCTGTCGCCACGCCATGCTGTCCAGCGCCAGTCTCAGCTATCACCCTCCGCTTACCCATGTGCTTGGCTAGAAGCGCTTGACCAAGCGTATTGTTGATTTTGTGCGCGCCTCCATGAAGAAGATCTTCCCTCTTCAGATAGATCTTAGCACCTCCGATGAGCTTTGAAAGGTTTTCAGCATAGTAGAGGGGGGTTGGTCTACCAGCATATTCTCTCAGAAGCCTATCAAGCTCCAGCTTGAACCCAGGATCCTCGATAAGCCTTAGGTAGCTCTCCTCAAGCTCCTTCAAAGCCTCCATCAAGGTCTCTGGAACATATCTTCCGCCGAATCTCCCGAATCTCCCATCACCTGTTGGAAGACTATACCTCATTTAGATCCACCTCCCTAACCCTCCTAATGAAGATCTTGATCTTCTCAGGATCCTTGATTCCAGGGGCACGTTCAACCCC
>CAYXHS010000104.1:0-2653 GCA_964465105.1 uncultured Nitrososphaeria archaeon | reverse complement strand
CCCGGGTCACGGGCTCGAAAGGCCCGTATACTTGTCCTGGCTATACTACCGGAGCTCGTGGATATTTTGGTGGCGTCCTCTAAAATATTCTTTTCTGGGGGCTCTGCGGCTTGATTATATCCTTATGAGAGGGTTTTCCCCTTTGTCTCTGGAGGTCTGCGGTTGTCCGCGATAATTTCTAAGAGGTTTTCGGATGAGCTGTCGAGCCTGGTCGGGAAGAAGGTTAGGGTGACGCTTTCAAGCGGCGCGAGGTTCGAGGGAGTCGTAGCGGCCTTGAACCCCTCAGATTACAGCTTGTGGCTCGCGGAGGCGAGGGAGCTGGATGGAGAGTTCTACGAGAGGGTTTTCATCTCGGGCAAGAGCATAGAATACCTTCTGATATTGGAGGCTGGGCCTGACCTCTCGAAGCTTGCTGAGAGGCTGAGCAGGGTCTTCCCTAACATGGTGAGATACATCAAGGAGGCTGACGTGATCTTGGTGATGGATAGGATAAGGGTCACGAAGGATGGGGTGGTCGAGGGAACGGGGCCAGCCGCCGAGCGCGTGAAGAAGGTCTATGAGGAGTGGCTCAGCGAGGAAACAAAAGGCTGAAAGCTGGCTTGAAGACGGCTTCTAGCTGAGGATAGCTTGAGCTATCAAAAAGAGAGCTTACACTAAAAAGGTGGCTTTATACCTAATTCTCAGGGCTTGGATATAAGGGTAGTAGACATTTTCGCTGGCTGCGGCGGCTTCAGTCTAGGATTTGGTAAGACGGTTAAAGCGGCGATAGAGAACCATCCACACGTGGTCAAAACCTATATGCGGAACTTTCCATGGGCCTCAGTCTTCCCAGAGGACGCGAAGCGGATATGCGGTAAAGTGATCCTCGAGGTCCTCGGAGGGGAAGTAGACATAGTCATAGGGGGCCCGCCATGCGAGCCGTTCACGAGCATGAATAAGAGGCGGAGGAAAGACCCTCTAGACAGGCTTCTAAGCGACCCCCAGGGGCGGCTCGTCATGGAGTTCATCAGGCTCGTCGACGAGCTTAGGCCGAAGATCTTCATAATGGAGAACGTTCATGAGCTCGTTGAAGAGCCTCTCGGAAAGCTTCTGAAAAGGTTCTTCGCGAGAATAGGCTATGAAGCTCATTTCAACTTCATAGAGGCGCATAAGTACGGAGTCCCATCGAAGAGGTTCCGAGTTTTCATATCGAACATAAAGCTCAACCTATCTGGAATGGAGGAGAAGCCTAAAATCGTTGAGGAAGCTCTCTCAGGTCTCAAGAACTTCGGAGAGCTTCCGAATCACGTTCCGATAAAGGTCGGCAAGATAAGGTTGAGGAAGATTAGGAGGCTTAAGTGGGGTGAATCCCTGCATAGCTTCAGAAGCTCCTCAAACAGGGTTTACAGGAACTGGCTGAGGCTTCACCCGAAGAAGATCGCGCCGACGATTCACGGCAGCTCCCGCTTCATACACCCATATGAGGATAGGCTTCTAACCGTGAGAGAGCAAGCCAGGCTGATGAGCTTCCCAGATGACCACGTTTTCCTAGGAGGAATAAACACCCAGTTTGATCAGGTAGGAGAAGCGGTTCCACCAGCCCTAGCGAGAAAGATAGCGAAGATAGCCTTCGAGAAGCTAAACGAGCTTTAACCAGGCCCCTGCTAATGCTTTAAATTTCCCTGTAACCATTATCTCACTTGAGCTCGGAGGTGTAAAATTTTGTCGAGTGAAAACCTCATCAAACAAGCATTAGAATTCGGAGACGGAATTCTATGGCTCGCGCCAACCTGGGTTCCACGGCCACCAAGCCTCGGGGAGCCTGGTGGAAGGCTTAAACTGGATAAGCGCGATCTCTATGCTCTCGGAGCGGAGAGAGGAGGAATCTGTGAGAGGTGGATCGCCTCCACGGTTAGGGCTGATAATCCAGGTGCCCCTGAAGACGAGGGCCTCAGCTACGTCGTCTTCGAATCAGAGGGAGAGATCAAGAAGATCCTGCTGAGAGAGATGATAGAGGTCATGGGAGACGATATACTTGGCAAAGACATCATGAGAAAATATGGCGGGCTGAAAACCTACACGAAGTTCTTCGACTACGCAGGCCCGCTCCCGCTCCACCTACACCAAAAAGACGAGCAAGTGAGAAAGTATGGGAAAGAGGGGAAGCCTGAATCATACTACTTCCCCCCTCAGCTAAACTTCGACGAGGGCAGATTCCCCTACACCTTCTTCGGCCTGCATCCATCAACGACGAAGCAGGATGTGATCGAATGCCTGAAGAGATGGAATGAGGGAGACAACGGGATCCTCGACCTGTCAAGAGCATACAGGATAAGACCTGGAACGAGCTGGCTCGTCCAAGCTGGAATACTCCACGCGCCAGGATCTCTCCTAACCTATGAGCCTCAAAAATCCTCCGACGTGTTCGCGATATACCAATCCATGGTCGAGGGCAGGACCATGCCATGGGACCTGGCGATGAAGGACGTCCCCGAAGAGCATAAAAACGACCTAGAATACATCGTCGACCTCATAGACTGGGAGCTGAACACGGATCCAGACTTCAAGAAAAACCACTTCATAAAACATCTGCCCGTAAGAGATCCGGAGGAGATGAAGGAAGAGGGATACTACGAGAAGTGGATAGTCTATGGGACTGAAGACTTCAGCGCCA
>CAYXHS010000103.1:0-2839 GCA_964465105.1 uncultured Nitrososphaeria archaeon | reverse complement strand
GGGTCTTCAGACCTGAAGTGACGAGGCCAATGGGGGTGAAGCATAGGGTTCTCGCTTGGGGCGGAGGCTTAGAGAGGCTCGCCTTAGCTCTCTACGATCTGGACGATATAAGAACGTTCTACATGAACGATCTAAACTGGATCAGAGGTCTTCCATCGATTTACCTGAGGAGAAAAGTGGGCTTACTCTAGCTCTCCTATTCGTAGGCTGGAGAAGAGCCCTCGATATCTTTAATCCATTCGGCGAACTTTCTAGCAGATCTAGCCCTGTGAGAGAACTTGTTCTTCTCGCTGACCTCCATCTCTCCAAAGGTTCTCCCATCGCCCTCAGCTGGAATGAAGATCGGGTCGAATCCAAACCCCTTGGATCCCCGAGGCTTCTCGGAGATGAATCCCTCAACCTCCCCTATGAAGAACCTGAGAGGCTCGGTTATGGGCGAGTAGAAGGCTATGACCGAGACGAACTTCGCCCTCCTATCCTCAACCCCTTCGAGAAGCTTTAGGATCCCATTTATCCCGATGGTCTTGTAGACGTAGCTGCTGAACGGCCCTGGGAAGCCCCTCAAAGCGTTTACGAAGAGCCCCGCATCCTCAACCATTACAGGCTCTCTCAGCACATCGTAGGCGTAGAGGGCGCTGTTTTTCGCGATGAGCTTGAGATCCATGGCTTGAAGTTCTGGGGTTTTCATGGGCTCTATCCTGAATCTCAGCCCGTACTCAGAGAATATCTCCTCGAACTCCTTAGCCTTCCCCTTATTGCTCGTCACGACGACGAACCTAAGACCTCTTCCTCCGCTCCTCGACATATCTTCCACGGCTCCTAATCTCCTTAACCTTCTCGGCTATCTTAAGCATAAACTCTCTCCCAACGACCATGGAATACCCTTTCAGAAAATTCTTCATGAAAACTCCTCTTATCGGGTGGTGAACGCTCTCAAGGCTTCGATCCAAGAGATGGATATCGACGGCGAGCTCTTCCAGGTCGTCGGTCACCATGCTGAGCCCAAAATCTATCAAGTAAAGGTTTCTATTTCCATCTAAGATTATGTTTGATGTCGTGAGATCTCCGTGAGCGACTCTCCCAAGATGCATCTTCCCAACGATCTCACCAAGCCTAAAGGCTATGGACTCGATGGTCTCTCTTGGGAGATCATCTAGCACCTTCTTGAGCTCAGATCCCTCGATGAGCTGAAGGTATAGGGTCGCGGTGCTTCGATCCATGAGCACCACCGCTGGACATGGGACTCCAAGCCTCCTCAAGCTCATGATGATCTTGGCCTCGTGAAGAGTTCTTCGATCGCGAACCCATTTATCGAGCTCAGCTCTCCTGTAAGGCTTGGGAACCCTGTGCTTTGACACGAGCTTGAAGCCATTCCACTCGAGCTTCGAGATCACCGCCTCCGCCCCTATCCTAATCAGCTCGGATCCAACGTTAAGCGCCACAGGCTTCACCACCTATAATCCAGCCTCACGCCAAGGAGCCTCCGCCTCATCTATCCTAAACCTCGGCCTAACCCTACTCTCCTCAACCCTAAGCTCCTGACCCGCTAAAAGCTGAAGAGCCCCAGTCCAAGCTATCATGGCCCCATTATCTCCAGCATATTCAGGTGGAACCGCGTAGACCTTGGCGCCGTGAAGCTTCGCCATCTCTTCGATCATCTCCCTCAGCCTCATGCTTCTAGCAAGACCGCCGACAAGAAGGATCTCTCTCTTCTCGGTGTAGGCTAAGGCTCTCTCAAGCGTCTCCGTCAGCATGCTGTAAACCGTCTCGGTTATGCTGAGACACAGGTCCTCGAGCCTGATCTTTCCGAGCATCTTCAAGGCGGCTGTAAGCAGCCCAGAAAACGATACGTCCATTCCCTTAACCCTGTACGGGAGAGGGTGAAATTTCTCCCCCCTCCTAGCATGCTCCTCAGGCGCGGGCATAGGCCCTATCCCAGCCTTTATCCCGAAAACATCCAGGCAGTTTCCAGCAGCTATATCGAGGGTCTCCCCGAAGATCCGATACCTTCCATCCATGTAGCCCGTTATCAAGGTGTTTCCGCCAGCAACATAGAGAACGACAGGATCCCTACATCCGGTTGAGAGCCTCCCTATCTCGATATGAGCTACCCCATGGTTCACTCCTAGGAGGGGCTTTCGGAGCTTTAGGGCAAGCGCTCTGGCTATGGTGGCTCCAACCCTGAGGCATGGCCCCATCCCAGGGCCGATCGAGAACGCTATCCCGTCAAGGTCTTGAGACTTCATCCCTGCTTGGCTTAATGCCTCCCTAACTGCCTTCGAGGCTATCTGGCTATGATGCTGCGCAGCCTCCCTAGGGTGGATTCCGCCCTCCTTGGGCTTGTAAACATATCTGATGTTCGCTAGGATTCTTCCAGAGCTCGAAGCCACCCCGACCCCAAAGGTGTGAGCGGTTGACTCTATCCCTAAGACATATTTCTCCGAGGTCTTCACGCCCTCCAATCCACCAAGATACTTAGAAAGATGATGTTTTGAGGGTTTAGCTTCCCCAGATCACCTCAGCCACGTCGTCTAATCCAAGCTTTTCAAGCTTCTTCCTCAAAGGCTTCCCCGTGGCCTTATCCCATCCCAAGGCCTCATACGCTTCATCCAGCATAGCATCCAGATTTTCAACCTTCTGCCCCTTCGTCGGTCCAGTCGCCAAGGGCTCCATAAGCCTTCTCGGAAGCCTATCATCCTTCCTCCCAATTCCCTCCCGAACATTAAAGCATCTCTTCAGAGTATAGACCCTATCAGCCACCTCGATCAGCTTTCGAGGCCCGATATCCCAGCCAGTCAAGGCTGATACCAGAGCTGAAAGCCTTCTCGGATTCAGGTTC
>CAYXHS010000102.1:0-2867 GCA_964465105.1 uncultured Nitrososphaeria archaeon | reverse complement strand
GTCGCTGGATCCATTATAGCTCACCCACTATGCTTGAGATGTTTTCGGTGAGCTTGGTCGTCAGCTCGATGAGCTTGTTGGATGCGTGGTAGGCTAGGAGGTGAGCTGCCCCGGTTGCCGCTAGGAGGGCGCCGAGACCATATGCGAAGGTGAAGATGGAGTCTCCTCGAAGCCTGTAGTATGCTAGGGCGCTCGCGGCGGCCATCCCTAGCCCTATCGCGTAGAAGAAGGTTCGGATCATGGTTACTGGTACGGCTGAGATCAGCGGGAACCAGGACTCGATGAGCTTCATGAAGTGGTATAGGGTTTTCATCAGCGTGGTTATCAGGGCTGAGATCGCGGCGAAGCTTCCCTGAAGGGGGAGAGCTATCCCCCAGAGCATTCCCGCCACCTGCATCCGCTTCCTCCGGTTCTCAAGCCTTCTAAGCAGGTAGTCGTGGACCGCTTTCCCGGTTTCCGATGGTTTTGAGCCGTGGCTGAGGGCGTCGGCCATGATCTTGCTCATCGTTGAGGTGAGCCTGCTGAAGTTTTCCTCGCCGAAGACCTTGAGGGCTTTCTGCTGGTCGAAGCCCAGCTCGAGCCTTCTCCTAAGCTTTCTGAGAGGCTTGTTGAGAGGACCGTAGTCGTTCATGAGGACGAGCTTGCAGGCCGATTTCAGGGATCCCGAGATCTCTGCGGCGTCTCCGAGATCTTTCATGAAGGATGGAAGCCTTCTATCTATCTGCTCGGCGGCCTTAACCCATCTCAGCCCCATTCGGCCTACCACTAGGAGAGGTATGCCTGAGGCTAGGGTGGAGAGGGAGAACGGATCTAGAATGGTGTTTCCGCAGCCTGAGAATAGGATTAGCGTGGCCGCTGAGAGGAGGAGCGGGATCAAGGCTGGAAGGATTTTTCTCAGGAGAATCGGGGTTTGAGGAGATCTTATGCTCTCGAATAGTATTGGATCCGCGGGAAGCGAGCTCGATATGAGGTAGATCATCGCCCCCAGGACCGCCGAGATCCCGATGGCGGTTAGGAGGAGAAGCCTTTCCACGCTCATCCCATAGATGACGGAGAGAAGAAGCATGGAGACGCTGAGAAAAGTCGTCGAGGTCAGGATAGCCGAGTATCCGTCGATGAGCTTCTTGGCCTTCTCAAGCCCTCTGTCGAATTCCTCGGTGAGGCTTGCCAGCATCCGCTCGAACTCTATCTTCATGAACTCTCTCAGGTTCACGTCTAGGGTGAGCGAATCGGACAGCCGTTCAAGGAAGTCTTTTACGAGCTTGTCCTTGACGTGCTTGGAGGCATGCTTTACGGCTTCATGCAGGTTGTAGTTCCATCTCTCGACCACGGTGGATATGCGCTTGAAGACTCTTGAGAATTCTCCCAAGCTTAGGCTCGAGTCTCCCGCCATCTTGATGACGCTTCTGCTATTCGGCGAGGCCGTTGAGAGAGCGTAAAGGAACAGCACTAGGACTTGGTGAAAGTCTTTCGCCCCTCTACTTCTAAGAGCTGGAAGAGTGAAGGTTAATCTGACTCCCAAGGCTTCTCGCCTTCCTCGATCTGCTCGAGCACATGCCCGATCCCAAGATTATATGCCTGCTTGATCATCTTCCAAACGAGATTGTAGTCGAAGACCCTATGCTCGACGAGCTTTGAAAGGAAGCTTGCTCTTAGCTCGAGCTCCCAATAGATTTTCTTGAGATCGCTTCTGGGAAGCCCCTTCATTACGGCTATTCTGTTTTCGAGAAGGTGGCTGCTTCCCTCGCCTCTGAACTCGTGAGCGTCTTCTGCGGGCTGCCATGAGAAGAGCTCGATGTAGCTGAACCTCTCCTCTATCGGATCATATCCCATTATCTCGTTCACGCTTAGGACCCTCCGCTCGAAGGTTCCCGTCCTCGGAAGCCTGACAGCGCTCTGAATCACGACGCAGTTCAAGACATCGATGTAGGTTTTCGGGATCTCGATAGGCGATCCCGTTAATCTCTGGACCAGCTTGGAGACGCTTCCAGCGTGAAAGGTGGCGAGAACGGGGGTTCCAGTTTGCATGGCTTGGAAGGCAACGCTTGCTTCTCTTCCCCTGATCTCTCCCACGATTATGTAGTTAGGTCTCTGCCTCAGCGCTGCCTTGAGAAGATCGAACAAGCCTATGGTTGCTTCCTCCTCGCTCTCCCTGGTAACCTCTCTGATCCAGTTGTCATGGGGAACGATTATCTCGGGGGTGTCCTCTATGCTCACAATCTTGTAGTGTGGGTTGATGAAGGTGCAGCAAGCTCTCAGGAGCGTCGTCTTCCCGCTCGCAACCTCTCCGCAGAACCAGACGCTCATGTTATGTTCTAGGAGGAGCCAAAGGTAGGCTGCTATCCTAGCGTCGATCGATCCGAAGCTTATGAGCTGGGTTATGCTGAGAGGCTTCAACGCGAACTTCCTTATCGTGAAGTTGCTTCCCCTCATGCTAAGCTCGGATCCATAGACTATGTTTATCCTAGAGCCGTCTGGAAGAGAGGCGTCAACTATCGGGTTCCTGAAGGTTACCGGCCTCCCGCAGCGCTCTGAAAGCCTTCGAATGAATCTATCTAACTCGTCTTCGGAGTCGAATCTCAGGTTGGTTTCACAGCTTCCGAAGACCTTGTGCTCGACGAAGATCGGGCCGATTCCATCGCAGCTGACATCCTCGATATAGGGGTCTCGGATAAAGGGCTCCAGGGGTCCCAGCCTAACCTTTTCTAAGATGAGGTTGTATTCTAGGACCTTGTAGGTCTCGTAGCCTACGACCAGCTTTCTGGATGCTCGTTTTCCTGTGAGCTCATAGTCGCCCAACCTCATTCCAGGTCTAAGCTCGACCACCTTCTTCAGCAAGCCTTTCAAGATCTTTTCCTGATCTTCGG
>CAYXHS010000101.1:0-2890 GCA_964465105.1 uncultured Nitrososphaeria archaeon | reverse complement strand
ATCAACTTCTCCTTCTGCTGGGTCTCTCTAGAAGCTTCTCGAAGTATTCGTGGAAGAAGAACCAGACTGAGAAGACTGTGAGAGATGCTCCTATCCCTATGGCCAGCCCCGTGTAAAGGGAGTTTTTTACGGGCTCGCTGAGAGCCGTTATGTCGATCAGCATCGCGGTTAGGAGAAGCATTATTATGAAGAAGAGGTATCCCCTCATCCTGCTCTCAACCCTGATCTTCTCGATTATCCCAGAGAAGGCGACGAACAAGATTATCGCGAGGAAGATCACGCTTATCACCCTGGCCCCATAGAGGAGGAGCGAGTTAGCCAGCTCGATATACGCTTCTCCCAGGAAGATGTTTATCAGGCCGTAGACCGCTGCCAGGATGACCCCGATGTAGAAGACGGCCAGGATTATCGAGTTTATGGAGAGCGGAGCCTTCACCCCGAAATACTTCTCCGTGAGCTCGTCCATGTTGGCTATTGAGAGGAGCCTTCTTATGGTTCCGCCAACAAGCCTGAGGATGAGGAAAGCCGCTACGAGCGTGACTATGCCTAGGATCAGCTTCGGGATTAAGACTATGAACTCGGAGGCTAGCTGCGACATGAACTTCTCGAACGCCTCTTCGCTTATCCCGTTCATCCTACTCCCCCACCATATTGGATCGCAACTATTTAGCTTAGCCTCCCTCCTAGAGCCCAGCCAGGAAGAAGAGAAACCTATAGAGTATATAGAGGAGGATTAGGATCGCCGCGAGGGCGAGAAGCCTGAAGCTTAGGAAGATCGTCTCCTTGCTCGTCTCAACTGCGTAGGAGTATCCGATTAAGCTGCTGGAGTAGATCAGATAGGAGTAGGTTCTCGCGGCGTGCTCTGGGACGACTGCGACCTCTGGTATCGTTAGGAAGGCCAAGACTATCGAGATCAAGATCATCGCCATCACGGAGGCGAATAGGATCAAGTATCTTTGACCGAAGAAGATGCCGAAGGGGGTTGCGAAGAGCTGGGAAAGGTTTCCTAGGACCGCCATCATTATGCTTGATCTGACCGCTCCGAACTCCCTCAAATACCTAGCGAATAGAAAGTTTCCGAGGAAGCTTGCCCCAGTCCCCATCAAGCCGTTGAACGCCGAGATCCCGACGTGCGCCACGGGTATCGGAATTAAGAAGGCCGCGAGCGGGGTCAGCATAGACATCCCTAAAGCGATCCTGAAGGTCTTGAGGGAGCGTTTGGCCCAGAGTAGGGAGCCTAGGATGCTTGAGATCGTGGCGGCGAAGTTCATGGCGGCGGCGACGTAGTCTGGAGCGTTTAGAACCCTCATCAGGTATGGAGCCCAGAATATCCCGAGAAGGTTCCCCGAGACTAGGAAGGCTAGGAAGAATGAGGAGATTGAGAACATTTGCTCAGGTCTCTGAACTACTTTAGGTATTTCAGCTCCTTCGATGTGCTTCATGTCTGCCAGCGCTAGCATTAGGGTCGATAGAAGGCCGACCAGCGCGCCTACGACGAATATTATGATGAACTTAAGGTTTGAGGGTAGGGCTGCTAGGAGAGCTATCGCGGCCACCGATCCGATTATGCTCGTAACGTTGTATGCCGCGGTCCGCTTAGCTGTTACGTTCCTGATCCCAGCCTCGTCGAAGGATGAGTAGATGAGCAGGTTCATGAAGGACCCGAGGAAGGTTGAGGAGACGTTTATCATGGCGTAAAAGAAGGCTATGCTGAGCAGATCCCCGAAAAAGACTATCGGGATCCAGAATATCCGCTCGCAGGCATGGAATATCAGGAACTTGAGCTTCACCCTCCTCACCACGAAGCCTGGAAACCTGTATAGGATTATCGAGACCATAGATGAGATGAAGGTCGCTATCACGAACATCAGCGAGATCCTGCTCACATCGAACCCTATGGAAGTCAAGTAAATGACCAAGAGATTCCTAGTTAGGGCCAGATAAAGGCCGGCGAAAGCGATCTCGAGAACCAGCAGGAGGCTGAGGCTCCAGCTCCTAGCTCTCGGCAACAACTCGATACCTTCAACTAGGTTAACCGCCTTAAGAAGAGTTCTCCAACCTAGCTCAAGCCTGAAGGAGCGAGCCAACTTAGCTTGGCGCTGAGAAACAACTTTTATATAAGGTTAGCTCGGATATAGTCTTGATTATGATCTATGAGTTTTTGAGAAGCTTAGGTGAATGGCTTGTTGCAGCAACCCCCAAGATAATAACCGCAGTAATAATCCTGATAATAGGCTGGGCTGTTGGCAGGGGGCTGGGCGCGGTCATAAGCAGGATACTGGATAAGGCTGGAGTTGATGATGCTCTCAGGAAGACCTCGATAGGAAGAGCGATAGAGAAGTCAGGCATATCGATTCCAAAGTTCTTCGATGTCTTGATCAGGGTCTTCATCTACTTGATCGCGGTCTTCGCCGCCGTCAACGTCCTAGAGATAGAGTTCTTGACACGCTACATGCAGATGGTCGTTGAATATCTTCCAAGCTTCATAGCGGGAGTCTTCATCCTGATCTTCGGGCTCATGGCATCGGACTTCGTCGGCGACGCGATAAGGGCCATCGGGAGGGAGGCGAAGATAGAGTATGCTGGGATGGCATCCCTCCTGGTGAGGGGAATCATGTATCTCGTCGTGATCATCATAGGACTGTCGACCATGAGAATTGACGTGAGCATACTCTACACGATAATCACAGCTCTCTCTTGGGGGCTCGCGGGCGCGGTGGCCATCGGAGGCGGAATAGCTATCGGATTCGGGCTTAGAGACTTCGTTGCTAAGAGGGCTGAGGCTTGGGCGGAGAAGGCTAGGAAGAGCGCTGAGGAGCTGGAGTCCAAGAGAGGGTCCTAAAACAAATCTCCAACTCTTTTCTTTCCGAAGAAACTATATCTTCAAGAG
>CAYXHS010000100.1:0-2955 GCA_964465105.1 uncultured Nitrososphaeria archaeon | reverse complement strand
CCCGCGGCCTGCGGCTTACGAGGCCGCCGCTCTGCCAGCTGAGCTACCGGGGCGTTTCAGAGATATGGTTGTGAGATTCTTAATAACTTTAAGTTTGGTGGATGTTGGTGGCTAAAGCTAAAAATAGAGGAGTTGGTTTACGTGAGAGTTGGGGGCCGTGGTCTAGCTTGGCTATGATTCGCGGCTCGGGACCGGTTTCTCGGCGGGATCCCGCGAGGTCCTGGGTTCGAATCCCAGCGGCCCCATAACCTTCTCTCTTCTGTCTGATAGGTGGGATGAATTTTACGATGTCTTGCTTGCTGCTAGCTTCTCCAGCCCCATCCTTGTCTTCTTCTTCGCATAAGCCTTCTCCTGGCCCTCTGCATTACCCTCGGTGGGGGTGAAGCTTGCCTATAGGTTGGGGTTAGTGGTGGAGCTTGTAGCTGAGCTTGAGGCGCTTTGGGCATGAAGTTTGGGCATGCTGGCTCGTTGGGTGGAACTTGGATTCCTCTGAGCGTGCATAAGCCGTTCCTGAAGTAGATGCATTGAGAATGCGTTGGACCGCTCATCTATCTTCCCAAATAACGTGCAATAGCTCAAATATAAGTTAAACATTCAAGGCCGCAAAAGGGATAAAGCTCAAGAGTTAACGTCATCCTTCATCGATAGGCTAACCTTTGCTTTTCAAACGCTTTACGGTCTGTGAGGCGATCAAATCGGCATGGAATAGGGGCTTGCTGGGGAATAGATAATATTTAGGCTCGTTGAGTGTGGGTTGATGCCTGTGGATACGCCGAGGGGGATGGACGACCTTCTCCCAGATGAGGTGGCTTTGAAGAGAAGGATAGAGGACGTGATAAGAGACGTGTTCAGGCTTTACGGCTACCTCGAGGTTGAGACCCCGACCATCGAGTACTATGAGCTTTTCGCGGCGAAGTCTGGGGAGGAGATCCGCGAGAGAATGTTCGACTTCCTCGATAAGGCTGGGAGAAGGCTCGTCCTGAGACCTGAGGTTACGGCTTCGATCGCGAGGCTGGTCTCGACCAAGCTGAAGGCATGGCCTCTCCCGATAAGGCTTGGGTATATCGCGGACTGCTATCGCTATGATGAGCCTCAGTGGGGTAGGAGGAGAAGGTTCTGGCAAGGAGGCTTCGAGCTTCTCGGAAGCAGGAGCCCTTTGGCCGACGCGGAGATCCTTCAGGTGAGCCATGATGTCTTCGATAGGATAGGCTTGGGTGACCATTTCTTCAGGGTGGGCCATGTCGGCATATTGAGAAATCTCCTTGCGAAAGAAAGAGTTGATGAAAGCAATCAGGACAGAATCCTATCCATGCTTGATCGTAAGATGTTCTCTCAAGCCTTTGAGCTCATGAGCGAGCTTGGGGTGAGCCGAGATGCTGTCGACGACATCAAGGCTTTGGTGGAGCTTGAAGGCGATGAGCATGAGGAGATCTTTAGGCGAGCATCTGAGATACTTTCGCCGTGGGAAGACTCTAGAAGATGTTTGGAGAACCTTCAGGAGATCGTTGAGATCGCCAGGGCTGGAGGTGTTGACTCGAAGATGATAGTGTATCCTGGGATGGCCAGAGGCCTGGAATACTATGATGGCTTCATATTCGAGCAGGGGGTCGAGGGAGTGCAGATATCGTTTAACGGCGGGGGGAGATATGATAGGCTCGTGGAGCTTTTCGGCGGGAAGCCGACTCCAGCTGTTGGCTGCGCGATAGGGATTACGAGGATAATGCAATACATGCTGGAGAAGAAGATCGAGAACCCTGAGCCTGCTCGCCCGAGAATCCTCCTCATAGGGATACCTGGAGCCTCTCTGGAGTATCTTGCGAGGGCGGCGCATACCTTGAGGAGAAGCGGCTTCGCGGTCGAGGTAGAGGTGATGGGGAAGAGGGTTCCAGCGGCCATAGAGTATGCTTTGAAGCATGGGATGAAGTTCGTCGTGCTCGTGGGGGAGAGGGAGGAGAGGGATCAAAAGATCTCGATCAAGGACTTGGAGAAGGCTAGCCAGGTTGAGGTCGGTTTAAGCGACATAAGCAAGCTTAAGGAGGTTCTCGGATCGAGTTGAGCCTCTTCGATCTGACCCTTCAGCTTGAGGCCGTAGCGATCTTGACCATAATCTCCCTAGCATCGCTCAGGTTCAAGATCTTAGACTCTAAAGGGGTTATGGCGTCAATCGTCGTAGGATACCTGATAATAGTCTTCGCGGGCTTAAGCTACTTCACGATCCTCCTAGTATTCTTCCTGGTCTCAGCCGCCGTGACGAGGCTTAGGGTTAGGATCGTGGGAGAGAGCTTCGTGGAGAAGGATTGGATCAGGAGCTGGAAGAACGTCTTGGCGAACGGCCTCGCGCCGACCCTCGCGATAATCCTTCCAACGGCCTTCAGGGAGAGCTCCACGATCATGGCAGTCGGATACTTGGGAGCAATCGGAACAGCCTTCGCGGACACGCTTGCCACGGAGATAGGCTTGCTTTACGGAGGCAGACCTAGACTGATAACGAGCTTTGAGAAGGTCGAGAAGGGAACCCCAGGAGCGGTTTCGACCCATGGCTATCTCGGAGGCCTCCTCGCCCTAGTCATCCTCTCAGGCTTAGCTCCGATAATAGGCTTAGCATCTCCGTCCACGGCTCTCATAATAATATCTTCGGGGATCTTGGGAATGACCCTAGACAGCGTCTTGGGGGCAGGAGTCCAAGCCAAGTATAGGTGCCAGGTCTGCGGGAAAACCGTTGAGAACAGCTTCCACTGCGGCCAGCCAGCGGAAAAAATCTCAGGAATACGGTGGATGAATACCCACGTCGTAAACCTCATCTCAACGAGCATGGGAGCGGTCCTTGCGATAATCCTCTTCCAAATAACCTAACATCCCAAGCCCTCCACCTATAGCGATCGCTAAACCCATATACAAGAATGAAGCTAAGAGAACCTAGAGAAAGGGCCCGTGGCCTAGCATGGATAAGGCGGC
>CAYXHS010000099.1:0-2975 GCA_964465105.1 uncultured Nitrososphaeria archaeon | reverse complement strand
TCGCATCTGTTTGTTACTACGATGTTTGCTAGGGCTGTGTGGCTTAGGTGGCTTGGGCAGAGGCCGCAGTTGTATGGGCAGGTTATCTGGGATTTTTTGATATTCGGGTTTGCTATTCCTTTTCCGTCATGTGCGTATTTCTTGAATCGGTGATACATTTCGGCGCTTCCGAAGTATAGTTCCGTGAACTCTCCGTGCTTTGGGCATGTTTTCTTGATGTAGATTTTTCCGTCTCTTTCGATGAGCTCGGCTTCGAGCAGGAGGTTGCACTCAGGGCATATGCTCAGCGTCGTTCCGATGAGCTTTGCTTCTTCTCTCTCAGCCAGCACTTCCACCAAGCTCTCGAACCCTTCCTCACCTGAACTCCATGATAAATACATTTTAGCCAACGTCTTCAACTCGGAAAAGAGGTAAACCGGTTTGAGCTATTCTCGAGGTATGCCTATTTATACTTGGATGATATCCTTTTCAGGGTTTGAGGGTTGAGCGCTGAGATCAACAGGATCTTCACTCGGATGGCCTATATCCGCGGAAGCTTGATAAACATGGATCTCGATGGAGACGGGATATATGATGGATTCTCGTTCAGGCTTAGAAACCCGCCCGTCCCCATGGCTGGAAACGTCGTCAAGATGAGGCTGCTTGTCGATGGAAAGCGGGTCGACGAGAGAAGGGTCTTGGTCAGGGTGGGAGATGAGATCAGAAATCTCGCCGAGATCTCCTTCAAGAATCCTTTAACCTTCCTTCCTGGAACTAGATCGACCTTCATGGTCCTATTGGGGAAGGGGCTCGAGGAAGGCGTCCACAAGATCCAGATAAGATCTTGGCTCGAAGGATTTGAGGAGGTTTGGATCCCGTTCGAGTTCGAGGACGAGGTCGAGAGCGAGGAGGTAAAGCTTGAGCTTAGAAGCGAGGAGGGCGCAGACTTTTCTCAACCAATAATCCTCTCAAGCGGAAGAGCTTACGCTGTCCTCTCGAGGGCGGGAGATCTTTCCGCGAACTGGAGCTGGATGGGAGTAACCTATGATATTGGAGGGCTCTATGCTCCGCCTGCTAAGATCCTGGGGCCTCTGAAGGTTGGCGTTGAGGCTGATGGAAGGGTTTTGATGCTGGATCAAGGCGTGGAGAGGATGGTTCATGGAGCTGGCTACATCCTAACCGAGCACAAGCTTGACGGGAGAAAGGTGGTCAGGAAAACCTTCCATCCTCCAGGAGCGTTGGCCATAGTCCAAGATCTGGAGATCGACGGGAAGGCGAAGATCGTGATCCGCGGAAAGGGAAATCTCGTTCCCTACGGACTTCTAGGAATGATTCCGAGCTCCGTGAAGGTCTTCCACGATAAGCGGATTAACGGCCTCGTCTTCTGGTCGAGAGATCTGGGATATTACGGGGTTATAGGATGCTCAGGGAAGCTCGAGAGCTATGTTCTCGACGGGCATGAGGATGTGGCCGAGATAACCCTTCCAACCCCAAGCTTCGAGCTATCCTATAGCGTTGATGGGAAGGCGAGGATCGTCGTCGCTGGAAGCCCCTATGGTCTTGAGGAGGCTCTCTCCGAAGCCTTCACGAGCTTAAGCAAGTCGGATCTCTCTCACATAGTCCTCCATTACGTCACCTATCTCAATAAGACGACAGCCTTCGAGACCGATGACCCAGAGATAAACCTCGCATACAAGCTGGGGAAGCTCGCCCTCTTTTACCTCATCCTGAGACATCCAGAGCTAGGATCTGGGATAATGGCTGGGCTTCCGAGGTTTCCAACCTTTTGGGGCAGGGATCTCGCCTGGGTTCTTCAAGCCATGATAAACGTTTCCGAGTGGGATATCGTGAAGGAGGCTCTGGAGAGCATCCTGAAGCGGATGAGAGATGGAGAGATACCGATGATAATCGGGGGAAGAGGTTTCCTCCACTCGACATGCTACGGGTCAGCTGACGCGACCCTATACTATCCATGGCTGATAAAGGAATACGTCCTCGGATCTGGAGACAGAAGGTTCTTGGAGAGCTGGTATCCCAAGGTCGTCGAGATGATCGAGTGGGGGCTCAAGAAGGATGTGGACGGAGATGGCTTCCTCGATCATGGAGCCTCGATCACAGGCCTCCTGCCAATCCCAGATACCACCTGGATGGATCACATAGATAGAAGGAAAAGCGCGATAGAAGTTCAAGCGCTATGGATCAAGGCGCTTGAATCTGCCGCGGATCTCGCCAGGCTCATGGGAGACCTAGAGAACGCTGGGAGATGGAGGGAGAAGGCTGAAGAGCTGAAATCGCTTCTCGTGAAAAGGTATTGGAACGAGGTTGAAGGATACTTCTATGACACGATAAGACCCGATGGCAACCTCGATCCAAGCATAAGACCTAATGCTCTGATCCCGATATTCTTGGGCTACGTGGACGAGGAGAAAGCGAGCAAAGCTCTCAACCGGGCAAGCAGACCTGACCTGATGACCCCATGGGGAGTTAGGACGCTCTCATCGCTTGATCCGAAATATGATCCGAAAGCCTATCACGATGGATGCGTCTGGCCTCTCACGACGGGCTGGGCCGCCATGGCAAACCTGAGACATGGCAGGATTGAGGAGGGCTTCAGCCTGATCAAGCTCATGGCCAGGCAGATCCTAAATGAGGCTGGAATGTATGCCGAGCTTTATAGGGGTGATCGGGAGGAGCCGTTTAACGCATGCATCCTCCAGGCATGGAGCATGGCATCCTACATAAACTCCCTCTTTGAGCTCCTGGGGATGGAGAGAAACGCCTTGGATAGATCTCTGAAAATGTCCCCGAAGATTCCCAGCGAGCTGACGAGCATAACCCTGAAGAGAGTCAGGCTCGGAGACTCGAACCTAACAATAACGATAAACAGGCTCATCGAAAAGATCTCAATCCACCACCTGAAGGGCCTATCTCCGATAAAGGTGATGATAGCAGGAGAAGAAGAGGCAATCGAGCCAGGTGAAACCGCCAGCTTCCCC
>CAYXHS010000098.1:0-3016 GCA_964465105.1 uncultured Nitrososphaeria archaeon | reverse complement strand
AGAGGCTTGACATCGACTCCATGGTAGATGCCTTAAGCAGGGTTAGGGCCAAGCCAGAGTACTTCATCTGGAGGAACCCTGAGCTCGCATCTCCGATAGAGAGGGCCCTGAAAAAGCGAAAGTAAACTATGCCGCTGGTAAACTCGATCCTGAGAAGCTGAATCGGCCCAGTTGAAGTAGGCTTGATCACTTTCATGGAAAATGCCACCTGAAAACTGAAAGTGAACTTCATTTTCACCCGACCCTTCTACCGCTATATTCCAGCGGGGCGTAATCTTTCGATGAAAATGGGAGAATCAAAGAACCTCATCATCAAGCTCAAGCTTCCTAAGCTCCTCGTGAGAAGCCTCGATAGAGTCGCGAGGAGAAGAGGTATTAGGAGAGGTAGGCTCATCGCATCGCTTCTCGCGGACTGGGTTGAAGACTATGTCGAGGATAGGTTTGAGATCCTGGTGGCTAGATCGGATAGGATAAGCTTGGTCGACAAGCTTCTCGGAGAGATGATCCCAGTAAGCGTGGTCAAAGGAGAGCTTTACTGCGAATACTGCAAGTCTTTCACTTGCGGTCATACCCGTTATGCGAAGAAGATCTACGCGAGAAGGAGATCATCGATAAGCTGGCCGAGCGAGGAAGCTTGAAATCACCCATACATTCTCCTCTCGAGCGAGAGAAGCCTCTTGAGCGCAGCCTTCTTCTCCTCTCTTCCTATCTCCGCCTCCTCCAAGACCTGCTGCATGAACGAGATCGCCTGATCATAAGTTCTCCTGGATACGGGATAGGGGACGCCGTCCTTTCCGCCCACCGCGAAGGTGAACTTCACGGGATCCCTCCAGTCTATCCTCACGCCGTAGATCAGGGCTGAGATCAGGGCAAGCGCTCTGAGAGTCGATGGGCCGATTCCTCGAATCTCGACAAGCTCCTCGTAGTTTTTGGGCTTCAGGTCGTAGGCTCTTCTCACCGCCTTCCAGTCTATCCTCTTAGGCATCTCAAGTCTGCTAGGAAGAGGCTTTGGTTCAGCCTCCTTCTCATCCATCAGGATCGCGGTCAAGGTCTCCTGCCTCCTCGAAATCAGGTTTATCATTCTCACGAGCCTGCTCGGATTCTCGGAAACTAGATCGACCGACGCCCTCCTCGCCTCCTCGCTTCTCCTAGAGACCATATTCAAGACGAGGCTCTCTCTCCTCGCCGAAGCTATCCCAGAGTGAGGCTCAACCACGAAGCATTCAACCCTTTCTCCGAGCCAGTGATATCTCCTGGCATAACCTTGATCGGGGTTCATCCCCTGCTGAATTACCGCCCAGTCTCCATCTTCGGTGAAGATTATCGCGTGATGGTAGATCTGGTAGCCGTCTTGGAGAACGGCATTATCAACCTTTGCCGTGAGCCTGCTCGCCCTGAGAAGCTTAAACATCTTATCCTCATCTAAGCCCAGGCTTGTGAGCTGCTCTGGAATCCGCTTGCTCATAAGCCCCTTTCCGCCCGCCACCGCGACCCCATGCTCATCGAGCCTCAAAGCCTCCCTCAAGGCTCCGACGACCGTCGTCGTCAGCCCGCTCGAATGCCAGTCGAAGCCCAAGGCGCATCCGAAGGACTGGAACCAGTAGGGGTCGCTGAGCCGCCTGAGAAGCTCCTTCCGACCATAGTCTTCGACTATCACCTTCGCTATCGCAGCCGCCATAGGCTTCATCCTAGCCATAAGCCAGGCTGGGGCCTTGCCTCCGTGAAGCGGTAGATCGCTTACCCCAGATAGCTTCACGAGCCTTCTCGACTCTAGGGTCTATGCCTTGAGATTTAACATTTTGGCTTCTGAGAGGGCCTGTGAGTTAAGGTTTAAGAGTGGACTTGAGGGCATTTCGGGCGGCTGGTGGATAAAGGATGATTCTCTCAGGCCTATCGTTAACGGTAGTCCTCCTAGCGATAGCTTCAGGCTTGATAGGGGTTATCGCCGCCATGCTACTCTACGCCGTTGTCCGAAGATATCCGATGGGAGGTAGGCGGATGATCGAGATCTGGGAGGCGATCAGAGAGGGGTCGAAGGCGTATATGAGTAAGCAGATTAGGACGATAATGCTGTTCACCCTGGGGCTGGCGGTCGCGATCGCGATCATGATCTACGGGATCTACACGACGGCGATGAACGTTGAGCCTCTGATCGCCGCGAGAGAGGCTCTTCTCACGGGGATCTCAACCCTGATAGGTGGAGGGGCATCGGTCGCCGCAGCCTTCTTCAGCATGGATGCCTCTACTAGAACTAACGTTAGGACGACTGAGGCTGGGAAGCGGGGAAGCCTCGCGGCGCTGAGGGTATCAGTTCTAGGCGGGGGAGTTCTAGGATTTTCGGTTTACAGCTTAAGTCTATTAGGCTTATCGATCCTCTTCCTAGCCTACTCGCTTCTAGCCGCAGGTCTCCCCGAGATGATAGAATTCAGGATGATCCTCGACGCCTTGGCGGGGTTCGCCTTCGGGGCAAGCCTTTCAGCCCTCTTCGCTCAGCTCGGCGGAGGAATATACACCAAGTCGGCGGACATCGGAGCAGATCTGGTCGGGAAGATCGAGGCTGGGATACCTGAAGATGACCCAAGGAACCCTGCGGTGATAGCTGATCAGGTTGGAGACAACGTTGGAGACTGCGCGGGAAGAGGAGCCGATATCTTCGAGTCGGTTACGGCTGAGACCCTTGGAGGAATGATAATCGGATGGGTTCTCTACGTTTTGACGGGAGATCCGCTCTTCATGGTTTTGCCGCTCGCGATCGGAGCCGTCGGGATAATCTCGACCATCGCGGGAATAATCTCCATCCTATCCTACAAGCAGTTCAAGGAGCCCTTCGAGCCCTTCGCCTTCGGGATAGTCGTAACCGCGGTAGTATCCATCATAACCTACGCCGCGGTAGTCTACTGGCTCTTCCCCGGCCAGTGGCTATACATGCTTGGAGCGGGAGCGGCCGGGATAATCGGGGCGACCCTAGTCGTCCTCTCGACGAACAGGTATACGGGCATGAAGTCTAAGATAGTTA
>CAYXHS010000097.1:0-3021 GCA_964465105.1 uncultured Nitrososphaeria archaeon | reverse complement strand
GGCTTGTCCGAGGAGAGGCTGAAGCAGCTTAAGCCCACCAGCCACCTCTCCATGAGCGAGTTCAAGAGGCTTCTCAAGGCTCAGATAAAGCTGAGCAAATATCATCTCGATAAGCAGTGCCCAGGACTACCCCCAGAAATCTACAACGCGATGGACTTCTGACCATCTAACTCGATTAAGGATTATATACTCGAAAAATTCATCATAACTCGGTGATTCTGATTAATGGCTGAAAGTCGAGTCGGATCGAAAGGAGAGCTATTTCCCCCAAAGGAGATTAGGGAGAAATTGGGTCTGGCCCCGCATACCAAGGTGATTTACAGGATCGAGGATGGAAGGCTTATAGTGGAGCCTGTTCCAAGCCTAGAAGATGTTCTCAAAGAGCCCACGGCAATAGAGATAACGGTTGAAGAATTTCACAGCTTTAGG
Organism: uncultured Nitrososphaeria archaeon; assembly: GCA_964465105.1. Classification (GTDB taxonomy): domain Archaea; phylum Thermoproteota; class Nitrososphaeria_A; order Caldarchaeales; family Wolframiiraptoraceae; genus Wolframiiraptor. The sequence continues at coordinate 2,592 of CAYXHS010000097.1, read as the reverse complement.
AAGAAGCTTTCTCAGGGAGTTGAGCTTCAATGAGGCTATTGCTTGATACCACATACTTTCTGCCAGCCATAGGTATCTCGGTTAGAAATCTCCCCAAAGAAGCGGTCGTCAATTTAATCAGGAAAGGCCATGAAGTTATGGTGAGCGAAATCACCTTTTTCGAACTCTCAGCAAAAGGAGCCAAATACGTCGTTAATGGGAAACTATCTCCTGAAAGGGTGTGCAGGGGTATAAGGGCGATAAAGCATGACGAAAGGATAAAGGTTATCCCGATACACGATACATCGATATTACTGACAGCATTCAAGCTGAGAAGGATGTTAGATGACTTCATAGACTGCATAATTCTATCTTCAGCGATAAACCAAGCGGAAGTGTTGATAACTGAAGATGAAGATATCCGTAGAGTATCAGAGGAGACCCACTCCCTTAAACCCGGATTTAGGATTATAGGTTTAAGGGAGGTATTATAAGCTTTCATTAGGCTTTGGAGGCTGACCCTACTGGCAGGGCGAGTTAACGAGGGCTTAGCGGTAAATGTTTAATCTTTGGATAAACTTAAGATCGTGACGTATGCGAAGTGGCCTGTTCCGCCGACGTTATGGACTAGGACCTGACCATGCTTTATCGGAGCCTGCCTGCCTCTCTCGACCTCTTGTCTGAGCTGCCTCACCGCCTCGTAGATCATTCCCAATCCCGATGCGCCTATCGGATGACCTTTCGACTTCAGCCCACCGTCCGTGTTGACTGGGATCAAGCCTCCGATGTATGTCTGCTCCTCCCTCGCTAGGAGATAGCCCTCCCCGCGCTTCGCGAACCCGAGGTCCTCGTAGGCCAGGATCTCGGCGATCGTGAAGCAGTCGTGGACCAAGGCTAGGTCGAAGGATTTCAGCGGATCTTCTATTCCAGCCTTCTTATATGCTTGCCTCGCAGCCTCAGCCGCGCTCTCTATCGAGAGGAAGTCCTTCCGCATGGTTAGGTTCGCCGTTCCAGTCGCGACCCCTTGAGCTTTGATCCATATCGGCGTATCCGTCAGCTTTGACGCCAGCCTCTCGGATGCAACTATCGCGGCGGCGGCTCCATCGGTTATCGGGGAGCAATCATATAGTTTTAGAGGCCATGCGATATACCTGGAGCCGAGAACGTCTTCTATGGTTATCTTCTTTTGGAACTGAGCCTTCGGGTTCATAGAGCCATAATAGTGGTTCTTAACCGCTATCTTCGCCAAATCCTCTTCGGTCGCTCCATACTCGCCCATATATGCCGTTGCAAAGAGAGCATAGTACGCTGGGAACGTTAGCCCGAAGTTCTCGAACTCCCAGAAGAAGTTTCCACCTCTACCCAAGAGCTCGACGACCTGAAGGGTTGGAAGCTCGTTCATCCGCTCCGCTCCGACGGCCAAGGCTATATCCGTGTAACCCGACTCAACGGCCATACACGCAACCGCTAGAGCCGCGCTACCCGAAGCACATGCCGCCTCAACCCTCAGCCCTCCCTTAGGATTTAATCCAGCATACTCGCAGACTATTGGAAGCGGGAAGAACTCTCCGCTCCATCCTCCGACATTTGCAAAGGCCATGAACCCTACATCCCTTCTATCTACTCCAGCATCTCTCAGAGCATCTTCGATGGCCTTGAATGCGAGCTCGGGAAGCTGATTTTCAAGATCTCTCCCGAACTTCGTCATCCCAACGCCGATTATGGCTGCGGTCATCTCAAAGCCTTGGAGTGGAGCCTCATTTTAGGGTTTTTCCTCAAGAGGAATGATTGAGCTGCCTATGGGAAAGGTTTTAGCTTGGCGGATGCTGTATGCAGGTTAAAAGGGATGAGCGTCGAGGCTGTGATCTTCGATCTAGATGGAACCTTGGTTGAGGCCGATCTTAGGATGAGGGAGGCCAAGATGGAGTTTCTCAGAAGGCTGAGAAGGCTTGGAATGAGCTTCAGGGCGATCGACGCGAGAAGACCCGCGGAGACGATCATGACCTATCTCGAGAGATACCATAAGGCGGATAGAGGTTTCCTATTGAAAGTTCTCGAGGAAAGCTTCAAGCCATATGAGCTCGAGGCCGCGGAAAAGGCTAAGCCTAGAGCTGGGGTAAGGAAAGTTCTCGGGAAGCTTAAGCTGATAGGATGCAAGCTCGGCTTGGCGTCAAATAACAGCAAGAGAAGCGTCGAGATAGTCTTGGAAAAGCTTGGTGCGAAGAACTCTTTCAGCGCGATAGTGACGAGAGATGATGTGAAAAGGTTGAAGCCGCATGAGGAGATACTGATAAAAGCCGTCAAGAAGCTCGGAGTAGCGCCCTGGAGATCTTTATACGTGGGAGACTCGGCGGCTGATGTTATCGCTGGCAAGCGAGCTGGAGTTCATGTCGCCGCGATCGTCGGAGGAGCAGATTCTAGAGATAGGCTTTTGAAAAGCCGACCGAACTATCTGATAGAGAGGCTTGAAGAGGTTCTTGAGATTGTAAGGATCTTGGAGAGGCGGACTTTTTAGGAAGATCGCCTATCAGCCTCCTAGGAGACTCATGGAGAGGATTGTTCCAGACACCAGCGTAGTGATAAGCGGAGCCTTGATGAAGCTCATCGAGTCGA
>CAYXHS010000096.1:0-3061 GCA_964465105.1 uncultured Nitrososphaeria archaeon | reverse complement strand
GTTCCAGACACCAGCGTAGTGATAAGCGGAGCCTTGATGAAGCTCATCGAGTCGAAGTCCCTCGGAGAATGCGAAATCATAGTCCCCCTAGCGGTGATCGACGAGCTTCAAGCTCAGGCATCGAAGGGGCGTGAGATCGGAATAAGAGGCCTCGAGGAGCTTAAGAAGGTTCGAGAGATTGCGGAGGAGAAGGGGGTTCGCGTGAGGTTTTCAGGTGAGAGACCTAGCCTTGACGACATAAAACTTGCCAGGAGTGGGAGAATAGACGCCTTGATAAGGGATGTGGCCAAGGCCGAGCAAGCGAGGCTCTACACATCGGATTACGTCCAAGCCCTTGTAGCCGAGGCCGAGGGCATACCAGTAGAGTATGTCGAGCCCTATGAGCTCGCGGAAGAATTCAGCTTTGAGAAGTATCTAGGGCCAGATGTTCTCAGCCTGTACCTAAGATCAGGCTCACCACCTTACGCCGAGATCCTGCGGGAAGGAAAGATTAAGCGCGTCAGGCTCGGAGAAGAGCTATGCGATGAGAAGCTTCTGAGCAAGATTCTGGAGGAGGCTATGGCTGCAGCGAGGCTCAGGGAGGAAGTCGACATATCCTTGCTCCGATCTGATGCGATAATCTTAGAGACACCTGATTACAGGATCAAGGTCTCGAAGCCCCCTTTCTCGGATCGGCTTGAAATAACGATCCAGAGAAATCCGCTTAGCTTGATCTCGGAATCTGATTTAGTAGATCCAATAGTTGAGGAATGCGCCGAAGGCTCTCATGGAATCCTCCTGCTGAATGTCGACAGGATTTACTTTTTCCCAATAGCGGAGAAGATAGCTGAGAGGCTTCAAGACCTCAACCTTAGAGTCGAGATCATTGGGCATACCAGAAGAGCTTCTTCCAGCACCTCTTATCACGGACCGCTTAATGGAGATCTCGAGAAGACCATGGAGTTCCTCCTAGCTGATCCGCCCGACATCCTGATATTCGATGAGATCAGAAAGACGAGAGACCTTAAGATCGTAAGGGAGTTTAGGTCGGCTGGGTCGAGCGTCTTAGCTCTCCTCACCTCAACTTCCCTAAGTGGAGCGTTAACTAAAATTCTTGAAGTTGTCAAGCCCCCTATCTTGCAGGAGATCTTTGATAGAATTGTTTTGATGAAGTGCTGCGGGGGTTTGGAAATCTATAAGCTGTCTACTTCGATTAAGATTCCAACGGGATTAAGTAGCAAGTTCGGCGCTCAACCTGTCGTGGAAGTTGCTCGCGATGATAAAATAATCTATGAGGTTTATGAGGTAAGCGGCTCCTCGGTCATCGTCGACTTAGACGGGCTATATAGTAAGCTGGAAACGTTTGAGCATGTTGTTCGCGATGCTTTGAAGAGATCTAGAATGAGCGGTAAAGTTAAGATCGCATACATTAGACTGGATGAGATTGGGATTAAAGCTCCTAGGCGGAGAAGCCGAAAAATCTCCGAACTCAAGCATAGGATTGAGAACGAACTTGGAGTTAGGGTGGAGCTTCTAGCGGAGTGAGCTCGTCAATAACTTTTTTACCTGGCTTAAGAGAGCTTCTAGGGATGAGCTATCGGAGGCGGCAGACAGCTCTTGACAAGCTTGTGAGAGGAATCAGGTCTGAAACCGCTGAGAGGATAGTTATCATCCTTCTCATAATCGCCGTGATAGCCTTCCTCAGCGGAGCCGTATACTCCTTCTCGACGAACCGCCCGATCTCCATGATATTTCTCCCAGGCGGGGGCATGCGGATCTTCGTATGGGATCTCAACATGCAGACCCATGCCGAGACCCTTGTGGTCTTCATATACTATGCTCTCGGAGCTGGAGGATTGTTTCTATATGCTCGCGCGGTCTCAAGGCCGTCGGATCCGAGAACGACGAAATACATGCTCTTCTTCAGCTTCCTCCTAATACTCCTGGCGGCGCTCGGGATCTATAGCGGATATCTTGAAAAGTTCACGAGGCCATAAAGAGAGAAAGCAGTTAAGCTGGAATCAAACCGGATTTCGTGATCTTGTAGGGTATGGGAATCTCCGCTCGAGGCTTCTCAAGAAATATCCTTCCAGATTCGCGGGCAGGATCCCGCTCAAGCCTGAGTATCTGGTCGGCCCAATGACTTAAGATCCTCTGAGCCACTGCTCTCGCCTCACCCCGATCGGGGATCGCGTGAACCTGGCCCACGATTATTACGGCTAGATCTCTTCTCATCGCCGCCTCCTTTAGGGCTGCGACTTGGAAGGCGAGCCTCTTGTAGACGGGCGTATCGCGCTTAACGTCTCCGATTATCTCAAGCCTATGCATGGCCGTGAAGTCGTCGAAAACTATGATCGGGGCGGGCGGCTCGAAATCATGTAAATTCAAGACAATCTTCTCTTGCTTCGAGAAGCTATCAACGGATATGAGATACAGCTTACTCTCATCAGCTCGATTGGCCTCCATAACTTGTGCAAGCCTTAGGGGGTGAAGCCGCTCGGAGCAGTCGACGTATGCTGCGGAAGCCGCTCGAGTCGCGAGAGCGCATATCCTCAGAACTAGGCTGGTCTTACCAGTCTTCTCCTCTCCATAGATGAGGGTCAGCGTCTTAGATCTTATCCCTCCGCCCAGCAGATCATCCAGCTTCGGAAAGCCCGTGGAAAACCTCATCTCTCCCAGAGATTGTTACTGCTTGAGATGCTGATATAGATAGCTGCCGCGTTTCCCAGAAAGTCGCTTAAGCTATCCTTTTCATGTCCTTCAAGTCCACCAGGCAGTGAGGAGCAAATGTCTCGACCTGAATCCCAGTCTCGACCATGGCTGCCGCTGGGGTTACTCCCCCTATCATCGAGACCCCGAACCTGTCGAGGGAAATCGGGACCCCAAGTATGGGCTCATTGGGAAGCCCTATCTTCAGAACTCCTCTCCATCCCCTCTTCTCAAGCTCATCCATCACCTCCACCACTTTCTCCCTGGCATCCATGGGGATCTCTCAAGTTCGCTGGGATGATTCCAGATCCGGTCTCGAGGGCGCGGAGAATGGTCGTTGCACGCTTATAGACGAAGATCTCGAGAGGATGAA
>CAYXHS010000095.1:0-3086 GCA_964465105.1 uncultured Nitrososphaeria archaeon | reverse complement strand
AGAAAGTCTCCATGCGGCGAGGGGACGAAGACTTGGAGAAAGCATGAGCTTAGAATTCATCGGAGGCTCATCGACCTCTTCATAACCGACCAGAGGGTGATGAGGGAGATAATGAGGATCCAGATACCTGAAGATGTCTCAGTCGAGATGACTGTTAAATGAACGTCCCGATCAGCTGATAAACTATATGCGATATGAAGAATATTATCAGGCCCACGAGGGCGGCGGTCGTTCCATTTAATCTTCTCCCATAGGCTATCAGCGCTATGAGAAGTGGGAGGCATGCGACCTGAGAGATCGTCGAGAAGCTTCCCATCAGCAGATAATATTGAGGAGTCTTCTCGGCTGGAATCAGCCCTAGATTAAAGAGCTTGTTGACGGATAAGATGGCTGGATAGATCATGAGCGGGAGGCACGCCGTCATGAGGGATGCGAAGAACTTGAGCTCATCAAAGCCCGATTGCCACGCAATCCCCCTGATCCTCGCGAGGAGGCTTTCCCCCTCCCTCCTCCTGAAGAGAACTCCCGAGAAGATCACCGAGATCAGGGTCGCCAGAACATAGATTATCGCTATGTTCAGCAGGTATTGGCCTATGATCTGGAAGATGTTGGGCTGAACCTTGTAGAAGTGCATCAGAAGCGGAGCCTGACGAGTGTAGATCAGCAAGGCGATGGATAGGATGGCGCTCAGGCTCGGCAAGATCAAGGTGATGGCCTTCTGCTCGTAGAGGGGGGTGTAAAGCCAGATCGGGAAAAACAAGCTATTCAAGGCTGAGACGAATCTGCTCTGCTTTTCCGTGTTCATCAGGTCAGCCGCGGTTATCGTTCCCTTCTCCTTGAGAGCCTTATAGACTCTAAGCCCCTCCTCGGTCAGTATGTAGTTCTTATCCTTATCCTGGGTCACGAACCTTCTAAGCTGCCTGAGGTTGTAGTATAGGGAGCCCGTGCTTATCTTCAAGGTGTCTCGAAGGGTCGTCGCGCTGATCCTCCCAGCGTCTCCTATGGCCAACAGAATTCTCCTTCTAGTCCTATATCTCAGAAGCCAGACGAGCTCCTCCTCGCTAGGCTCTCTAAGCGCTGCGACCAGCATCAACTTCTCAACCCTTATCCGAGACTAGGAGGCTTAAAGACTTGTCTCTTACATCCTAAAAAGCTTAGCTTAAATAAGCGTAAATTCCAGATAGGATCTAGAGAGGATTAGGGTAATATGAGCTGGATGGAGGATACCGTAACCTTTAGGGGCGCTATAAGGCGAAGCGGAAACAGCCTGGTGATAACGATCCCCGCTGAGCTAAGCCAAAGATTCCTCCTAAGAGAGGGGCAAGAGCTCCTGATCTACGGCCTATCGCGCAAGAGCCCAGACTTCGAGGGAGCTCTCCAAATCTATCTAGGCTACTTCGTGGTTCACGAGAAAGCTCCAGCTCTGATCCTCCGAGTCGAGGCAAAAGCAGAAGAACTAAGAAGGCTTCAGGAGATAATCGAGAGGCTGAAAGAGAAGCATCTGCCGTCGAGGGTCGACTTGAGAAAGCTCAGCGAATCCGAGGTGGAGATAGCTCTCATCTTCGGCGCCATCACGCCCGAATCGATCCGAAGGGTTAGGGAGCTGAAGGAGGTTGAGGACGCGGCAGCCGAGCTAGAATTCAACCTGTCCTCGCAAGGATTCAAGATTCTCGAGAAGAAGATAGAGGACAAGATAATTGAGTGGAGGAACGTGGATCCCGCGAAGCTCTCGAAAGCTCCATACAAGGTCTCAGAGGTAGTTAGGTGGCGATGGGAGCTCTAAGAGGAGGGAAAGGCTGAGCTTGAGGATATTTGCCGACCTCCATCTGCACAGCAAGTATTCGGGAGCAACCTCTCAGCGAATGAACGTTTACGAGCTCTCAGCCTACGCCGAGCTAAAAGGCTTAAACCTTCTCGGAACGGGAGACGCGCTTCACCCGAGCTGGCTCGAAGAGCTTAGGAGAAGCTTGAAGCCCGCTGGAGACGGAGTCTATAGCCTTGGAGGGAAAGTCTACTTCATTCCGCAGGTCGAGGTCGCGACGATCCACGAATACGAGGGAAAAGCCAGAAGAATACATCACGTGATTCTCATGCCGAGCCTGGAGGTTGCGGAGCAGCTCGCAGATCAGCTTAGAAGCTTCGGAGACGTATCCTCGGATGGGAGACCTGTTTTGAGTATGAGGCCGAGCGAGCTCGTCGAGATAACCATGAGCCTCGACAAGCGTAACATAATCTTCCCAGCTCACGTCTGGACCCCATGGTGGAGCATCTTCGGAGCGAAGAGCGGAGTAAACAGGATCGAGGAATGCTATGAGGATCAGGTGAAGCATATCCACGCGATCGAGACGGGGCTGAGCAGCGACCCGCCGATGAACTGGAGAGTCAGCTGGTTAAACAGGTACACGATCCTAAGCTTCTCAGACTCTCACAGCCCATATCCATATAGGCTCGGAAGGGAGGCAGCGGTCTTCGAGCTCGAATCCCTGAGCTATCGAAGCATCTATGAGGCGATAGTCGAGAGAACTGAGAGAAACCGCGTCGAGCTCACGATAGAGGTTCCCCCAGCCTACGGGAAGTATCACTGGTCAGGCCATAGGAAATGCGGGGTCGGCCCGATTCCTCCCGAAGAAGCGAGGAGAATGGGTTACAGGTGCCCAGTCTGCGGAAAGACCTTGACCAAGGGAGTTGATGATAGGGTTGAGGAGCTCGCTGACAAGCCTCGAGGCTACAAGCCCGAAAACGCTCAAGGCTTCATCTATCTCCTGCCCCTTCAGGAGCTCATCGCGCTGGGTCTGGGACTTGAGGTCGAGGCTGAGACCAGGCTGAACTCCAAGCGCATCTGGAGCATCTACGAAGCCCTGATAAACGCATTCGGAAACGAGTTCAAGGTCATGCTCGAAGCAGACCTAAGGGAGGTCGCTAAGATCTCAAGCCCCGAGATAGCCGAGATGATCGCGAGAATGAGGGAGAACAGGATCAAGCTCATCCCAGGCTACGACGGAGTCTACGGAAAACTCATCCTAAGCGAAGAAGCCGAGAAAACCAGCCAAAGAAAATTCAGCAAACTCGAAGACTACCTATAAGAG
>CAYXHS010000094.1:0-3155 GCA_964465105.1 uncultured Nitrososphaeria archaeon | reverse complement strand
TCGTGGTTAATCCGCTGGCCGTGTTGGCTTTAGCTGATGGTGAGCTCAAGGAGGTTAAACTTTTCCCGAGAGATCCTGAGGCCAGGTATGAGAGGTTCTCGAAGATCATGAAAGGAGAGCTGATTGAAGAGGTTAGGGAAGTCGCCTTGAAGCTTACCTCAGATGGGTTTAAGGAGATCGCGATAACTCCATCCGCGATCTTGGATGCTCTCTCTAGGGAGATCCGCGAAGCGAGCTTCAGCGAGCTTGATGAGCCGATAGACTTGGAGGAGATCTTCGTGAAAAACGGCTTGATTGGAAGCGTTGAGGAGTATAGGAGGGAGCTCAAGCAGGTGATCGATAAGCTGGTCGCCGAGGAGCTCAAGGAGGCCGTCGCCCGCAGGGACATGATGATAGTTCACGCGGTTCACGTTCTCGAAGACCTCGACAAGCAGATAAACATGTTCTATACCAGGTGTAGGGAGTGGTATGGGCTGCACTTTCCAGAGCTTGCCGAGATCGTTGACGACCTCGAGGACTACATGAGGATCGTCGCTGAGTTCGGATCGAGGAGAAACCTCGACGAGAAAAAGCTGAGAAAGATCGTCGACCCCAAGAAGGCTAAGGAGATAGTTGAGCGCGCTGAAAAGTCTGTTGGAGCCGACCTAAGCCCCGAAGATGAGGAGCAGGTTAAGGAGATAGCTAGGGAGGGGTTAAGGCTTATTGAGCTTAGAAAGGAGCAGGAAAGATACATCGAGGAGCTCATGTCCGCTGAAGCTCCCAACATCTCCGCGACCGCTGGCCCGATCCTGGGGGCGAAGCTCATCTCGATGGCTGGTGGGCTTGAGAAGCTTGCCAGGCTTCCAGCGAGCACGATACAGGTTCTCGGAGCTGAGAAAGCCCTGTTCAGGTTCTTTAGGACTGGAAGGGGTGCGCCGAAGCATGGGATACTCTTTCAGAGTCCGCTCGTTCACGGCTCTCCGAAGCATCTTAGGGGGAAGATAGCGAGAGCCTTGGCGGCGACGATAGCGATAGCGGCGAAGATCGACTACTTCACTCGAGAGGATAGAGGGGCGGAGCTTAGGGAGAAGCTTGAGAAGAGGGTTCAGGAGATAAGGGAGAAGTATAGGAAGCCTCCTCCGAAAAAGAAGCCTGCGAGGAGGGAGAAGCCTAGAAGGCCGAGAAAACCTGGAAGGAGGAGATGAGATAACTTATATTAGCGGGCTGAAGCAGATCAACTAATGATCGTCGAATCTCTTCGCGGCAGAGATCTTTTGAGCCTTCAAGACCTTTCTCCTGATGAGATTCTTGGGCTGATCAAGCTCTCAGCCGAGCTTAAGAAAGATAGGAGAAAGTTTTCTGGAAGGCTTTCGGGTAGGAGCGTGGCCATGATCTTCGAGAAGCCCTCGACTAGGACCAGGATCTCCTTGGATGTCGCCGTTAGCGAACTCGGGGGAAACCCCATATACCTCAGGTTTGACGAGCTTCAGCTCGGCAGAGGAGAAACTATCGCCGACACCGCGAGGGTTTTATCAAGATATGTTGACCTGATAACCGCGAGGGTTCGGAGGCATGATGATCTGGTTGAGCTCGCCCGATGGTCTGATAAGCCCGTGGTGAACGCTTTATCCGATCTCGATCATCCGCTTCAAACCCTCGCCGACATGCTCACGATCTTGGAGAGATTTGGGAGACTGAAGGGCATCAAGATAGCTTGGATAGGCGATGGAAATAATGTCTGCAACTCGACGCTCATAGGTGCGACGAAGCTCGGAGCCCATATCTCGATCGCGTGCCCAAAAGGATATGAGCCCGATAAGAGGTATTTGGAGTGGGCTGAAGAGAACTCTGCGAGAAGTGGGTCTAGAATAGAGCTCACGGAAAGCCCTGAGGAGGCCGTGAGGGATGCTGATGTGGTGATGACCGATACCTTCGTCAGCATGGGGATGGAGGCCGAGCGAGATAGGAGGCTGAAAACCTTCCTCCCAAGATATCAGGTTACCAAGGATCTATTTGAGAAGGCCAAGCCTACGGCGATCTTCATGCACCCGCTTCCAGCGAAACGAGGGGAAGAAGTGGCTCCTGAAGTGATAGATGGTGAAAGATCCGTTGTATGGGATCAGGCTGAGAATAGGCTTCACACCGCTAAGGCTGTGATCCTCTCGATCCTCGGATAGGAGATATCAGGTGGCTTCCGTCGCAGCTTCCTCCAGAATTAAGCTCGACGAAGCCCTCCCTGCAGCAGGCAAAGGTCAGGCCAAGCTTCCTACATTCCTCCGCGACCCTGCTCATGAGCTTAAACCTAAAAGGCTTAGGTAGATAATAGCTTCTCCCAATTCTCTCCCCCTCCTTGAAGTAGAGAGGCTTAAGCTTCTCACATATATGCGGGAAAGCTTCCTCCATTCTCCTCCAGCTATCCCACCTAGGCTTAAAGGTGCTAGAGGTCACGTGCAGGGCTCCAGCATCCCTGACCTCCCTCAGGAGAAGCTCAACCCCCTCATCGTTCAGGAAAGGAATTATCGGATCAACCCTCACCCCGACGGGGATCCCCTCGCTGCTAAGCTTCTCAACTGCGTCCAACCGCTTTGAGGGAGTGGGAGCGCGAGGCTCAAGTCTCTTGGCGAGATCCTCGTCGAGAGTGGTTATCGTGATCGTGACGGCTGCTCTCAGCTCGCTGATCAGATCTAGGTCCCTCGTGACCAGATCGCTTTTCGTTATGATCAGTATTCTCAAGTCTCTTCCGAGAAACTCTTGGAGGCAGCTTCTGGTAAGCTTCAGCCGAGATTCCATGGGCGGGTATGGATCGGAGCTGTTGGACATGGAGATCAGAGCGTTTCTCGGGAGCACGGCCAGGTCGCGTCTAACCAGCTTTAGCAAGTTCCTCTTAGGTCTACATCTTCTAAAGTCCTTGATGTAGGAGGAGGCGTAGCAGTATAGGCATCCATGCTCGCATCCGGTATATGGGTCGAATGAGAGCTTCGGCGGGCAGGTGCAGAGCTTTCCCCTCCAGGGGTCGAAGGGCCTGATCACGTAGGTCTTCAAGTTTCCAAGCATACTCCCTAAGACTTAACTCATATCAGGTAAAAAGTATCTTGCAGTTGGCTTGAATGGAGTGAAGGAAGATGAAGATACAGACGGTTTCAGGCTTGATCGATGAAGGCGATCTGGGCTTCACC
>CAYXHS010000093.1:0-3157 GCA_964465105.1 uncultured Nitrososphaeria archaeon | reverse complement strand
AGTTTCAGAGAGTATTCTAGGATCTTGTCGATATTATGCTTGAGATGGGTTTTGAGGGCTTCTTCTCCTGAGGAGCTATCATAGATGTGGAGCAGATCGACCCTGCATCCTCGCTTCATCATAAACCAGCACGCTAACGCAGACCTCACTCCGCCTGAAATCAGTCCCAAAACCCTTCCCGATGAGCCGAGCGGAAGTCCTCCTGGCCCCCTAAGCTTCTCGAATGAGGCATAGATTCCATCCTCCGTTATCTCAACCAGCACGGTTCTCTCAGGGGTCTTCAGGTCTATTCTCGCTCCGAGCCTAGAGGAAAGAAATGCGCCGAGCTTCTTCGAGACCTCAATTGAGGTCATCGGGAAGCGCTTATCGCTTCTCCTAGTATCTATCTTCAGGCTTCTGGGCTTGATCGACGAGAGGATCTCTAGGAGCTTTTCCTGGAGCTCATCAAGAGATGATGCTTTCACCGCGGGGGCATACCAAACGACTCCAAAGACCCTCCCGATCTTCTCCAAGATCTCCTCTAGAGGGAGCTCGGGGCTTAGATCTATGACAAATCTCCCTTGAAGCCTCCTAACGGGCAAGCCCGTGAACCTCTCGATGTTTTCGCGTAGGATCTTCTCGAATCTGCCTCGCTTGCTCCTCTTCAGGGTGACCTCGCCATAGTGTATGACGACCGCGTCAAACCTGACTTCCCTTAGCTCAACCATGCCTCACAATCCTCTCGGTCAGGCTGTCACCGCCTCCTGAATCTCTTGAGGATCTACGATCCGCTTAAATCTGGCCATAAGGCAGTAGGGCCTCGCCCCCTCAACCTCGACCTCCACGATCCTTCCGAATATTTCCTTAGCAGGCTTCCCTAGGATGACGATGGGCCTATAGGTTATGTTTCTCGCGATGGCCTCACCTCTCTCCCCGATCTCATCGACTATCGCATATCCGCTCCACCCAATCCATCGCTCACTTTTCCTCAAGGCCACCTCCCTAGCGACCGCGCTCAGAAGCCTGCTCCTCTCCTTGATCTTCCTGGGGTCTAAGGGTTTAAGCTTCTCGGCTGGAGTTCTAGGTCTGCTGAAGAACCTCGAGATGTTTATCATGTCGGGCTCGATCTCCTCCACGAGCTTCAAGGTCTCCTCGAAGTCCGCTTCATCCTCGGTCGGGTAGCCAACTATTAGGTCCGTTGAGAGAGTTAGATTCGGGATCCTGGATCTCATCGTGCGGACGATCTCCCTAAACACCTCGACGGAGTAGCCTCTCCTCATATCTCTTAAGACCCTATTTGAGCCCGATTGAACTGGGAGGTGAAGAAACTTGAAGACCTTTGGATTGAGGTATGCTTCAGCGAGCTCCTTCCTGATCGGATAGACGTATATCGGGTTCATCATCCCAACCCTGATGAAGAAAAGCCCATCAACCTCAGCGACCTCGTTTATCAAGCTCGGCAACATGCTTCTCCCCGACTCTATCCCATAGCTTCCCATATCTTGGCTCGTAAGCCAGATCTCCATAGCTCCTTCTCGAAGAGATCGCTCAACCTCGCACCTAATCAGGTCGATTGGATAGCTCCTAAAGCTCCCCCTGGTCCTAGCGACTATGCAGAAGCTGCAAAGCTTCCAGAAGCAGCCCTCAGAGACCGGTATTATCGAGACTAGGGGGTTCTTCCTTATCCTCCGATGTCCTAGCTTCAGCTCATCGACCTCCTTTAGGATGCTTCTCCCCTGCTCGACCGCTTCCCAGATCCTCGTGACAGCTCTCGGATGAATCATAACCGCGTCTGGAGCTATTCGCTTGACCTTCTCGGGCTCGCCAGAGGTTATGCATCCTGCCACCACGAGCCTTTTACCATATCTCTTGAGTTCAGCTATTCTGTATAGCATCCTGTCGCTGGTGGGCTTCTTCACGACGCACGTGAATATGATCAGGACGTCAGCCTCATCTGGACTTGAAACCACCTCGTGACCCCTATCCCTCAGGATTCCCAGCGCTATCTCAGCATCCGCGACGTTCGCCGCACATCCATAAACCTCCCAGTAGATCTTCAAAGCCGAGATAAGACCCTGTATTGGCAGAATTAAAGGCTATTTGGTTATCGGGGGATTTCTAGCGGAGGTGAGAAACTTCCTAACCTTCTCCACATCGGACTCTAGGATCGAGGCCAGCTCCTTCATAGCCTCTTCCTCTCCGAGATTCTTCACGAACTTCTCGGCGATCTGGCGGATGAACTCCCTCCTCTCCCAGGGATATATTATCCAGGCGTCCGTGAGCTGGACATAGTAATCTGGCTTAAACTTGCACCAGGGCTTCATGTGAAGGGTCGCGACCCTGATCTCAGCGGGGTTCTTGGGGGATAGCTCCTGATTAACCACAGCCTCTAGGGTCAGCCCCTCATCCGCGACATCATCCACCAAGAGGACCCTCTTACCAGAAAGGTCGCTCAAGGCGAGCGGGCTGTAAACCCTGACTCTAAGCCTCTTAGCGACATCAACGTAGCTGTTGCATCCGATCGGATAGATTATCTTGAGGTCGAGGAAGTCTGAGAGCAGGTGGGCTACGGTCGCGCCCCCTCTGAGAATGCCTATCAAGATATCGGGCTCATAGTCTGCGGCAACCTTGTCAGCTAGCTCCTCAGCGAGCCCCTCAACATCTTTCCAAGATAGGTGTAAATACTTGGTTCCGCCGACCTCGAAGATTCTCATACAAAAAGCTTCTGAAACCCTGATTAAAATTTTTCGATTGCTCCGTGTAGGCTCGACTGATCTAAGCTTTTAAAGGTGGAATGAGAGGAAAATCAATTGTGGGCTGAAATTGTCTGGGACGCCGAATGACGTTTATAGGAGCAGATAGAGATTCTCAGGATCCTGAGCGAATATGATGAGCCCATCGGGTCATCGGTGATAAGAAGGGAGTTGGCCAAACGCGGCTTCTTCCTCAGCGACAGAACGATCAGATACCACTTGAAGATCCTTGAGGAAAGGGGGCTCGTCGAAGGCCATGAGAAGGTTGGAAGAACGATTACTCAAGCTGGGCTTGAAGAGCTTAGCAGGGCGTTAGCCTACCAGAGGATAGGCTCCATCCTGACGAAGTATCTTTCTCTGGCCTATAGGTCGACCTACTCTCCCCAAACCGAGGAGGGGGAGGTCGTTACGAACGTGATAATGCT
>CAYXHS010000092.1:0-3221 GCA_964465105.1 uncultured Nitrososphaeria archaeon | reverse complement strand
GAGGTGGATGGGGTTGGGGCTGGTCGCCCTGGCCAGGAAGAGGACCATTCAGCTATCTGCCGCCGTGGCTTAGGCCAGGTTGGCTGTTCGGCAGAGGGGCATGCTGGTGGCTTTTCGGCGCTCCATGGGGGCTAAGATGGTGGCTGCCATGGGTCTATGGATATTATCCGTGGTATGGCTACTCGTGGCTATACCCGTGGATGAGCTACTACCCCTACTATTGGCCAGCATACCCTTATTGGTGAGCAAATGAACAATATTCCGTGAGCTAGAATGAGCTGGTGGCCTTATTTCTGGTATAGGCAGCCCCCGCGTCCTTACGGTGTCCCTGGGCCCCTAAGCCCCGAGGAGGAGTTGAAGCAGCTTGAGGAGTATAGGAGGCAACTTGAAGAAGAAATCAAGTGGGTTGAGGAAGAGATGAAGCGAATTGACGAGGAGATTGAGAGGATGAGAAAAGAGCTTGAGAAGCCTGAGAGCCAGCAACCAGCGCAAGCATACGCTCAGCCACCCTACCCGCCCATGCCTCAGCCTCCCATGCCAGCCTACGGCTACGGATACGGCTATGGCTATGGATGGGGTAGAGGGAGAGGAATGGGAAGAGGATTTGGAAGAGGGATGGGACCTGGATTCATGCCTGCTCCAGCGGCTATGCCTCAGCAGTCGCCGGTTCCGCCGCCTCAGCCTGGGGTCAAGAGGATCGTTGCGTCGGTTGAGGAGAATAATGGGCTTGATTCTAGGATCTCGCCGAGGTTTGGAAGATGCCCCTTCCTAGCCTTTGTCGATATCGGGGATGGAGAGGTTAAGGCCGTGAACATCGTTCCGAATCAGGCTGTTTCGATGCCCATGGGAGCTGGACTCGCAGTCGCCCAGATGGTTATAGCTAGCGGCGCCTCTGAGGTCATCGGATCCAACTTCGGCCCGAACGTGACGATGGCTTTCCAGCAGGCGGGCTTAAAGACGAATGTCGTTGAGCCATTCATTCCTCTTGGAGAGGCTTTGAGAAGGCTCGGTCTACTAGGGTAGGTCTGGTTTGGAGATAGTTGTCGCGAGCGGGAAGGGTGGAACAGGGAAAACCTTCCTAGCCTCAAACCTAACAATATTTTTTGATAGAAGGCTGGGCGGAGCGATAGCCGCAGACGCGGATGTCGAGGCTCCAGACCTTGTGCTAGCTCTCGGCGGCGAGAAGACGATAATCTCGAAGAAGGAGATTTGGGAATCCGCTAAGGCGAGCATAGACTATGGACTATGCACGGGCTGCATGAAGTGTCTGGATGTCTGCAGCTTCGACGCGATGACCGTTGAGGATTCGAGGCCAAAGATCATCACAGAATTTTGCGAGGGGTGCGGAGCATGCGCCATCGTTTGCCCACCTAAGGCGATAAGCGTGGAGAAAACCTTGACGGGCTATCTCTCAACAGTCGAATCGGTTAGCGGAATCCACGTCGTTATGGGGGATCTGGAGGTCGGCGGAAGAAATACCGGCCACATAGTTTACGCTGTGAGGGAGGATGCTAAGAGGCTTGCAAAGCAGCTGAAAAAGAAGTTCATAGTGATTGACGCTGCTCCAGGAATAGGATGCCCAGTCGTCTCGAGCCTGAGCGGAGCCGACGTGCTCCTGATAGTCGTCGAGCCGATCCCTCAGTCGCTTCAAGGGGCGAAGAGGGTGCTTGAGGTTGCGAAGGCGTTCAGGCTGAAGACTTACCTCGTTCTCAACAAGTATGACTTGAATGAAGAGTTTTCCAAGAGGGTATGCGAGGAGCTCGGATTGGAGGTGATAGGATTGATACCCTATGATGAGGAGGTGGTCGAATCTTACACGATGATGAGGCCCATAGCCTTGGCGAGCTCTGGAGGCAAGGTGAGATCAGCCCTAGAAGAAGTGTTCCGAAACCTGGTTGAGAAAATCGGAGCGTGAGCGAGAGCGTGGCCAAAGTTCTAGCAGTCATCGGAGGAAAGGGTGGAACTGGAAAGACCCTGCTCGCGGTGAATCTGGCTTATGGCTTGAGGCGCCGTGGCAGGACCCTCCTAGTAGACGTTGATGTCGATAATCCTTGCAGCAGAACTTTCATCAAGTCGAGGCCAGTGTCTAGGGAGATCGTGAAGGAGTTTAGGCCTAAGATAGATGAGAATAGATGCAGGCTTTGCGGACTATGCGTTCAGAGCTGTCATCAGCATGCGCTCATACTGATCCCTGGTAAGAAGATCCTTCTTATGCCTGAGCTCTGCGAAGGATGCGGGGTATGCAGGCTCGTCTGCCCCTTCCAGGCGATTGATGCAAGTTGGGTCGAGGCGGGCTATATAGAGGAGCACAAGGTCATGGACGGACTTGATGCCGTTATCGGAGAGCTTAAGCCTACGACTAGGAGGACCCCCGTCATGATCTTGAAGACCCTACGATACGCTGAAAAGAAGTTCAGGGACTACGATTACGTGGTAATAGATTCTCCGCCTGGAACAGGATCTGGAATATATGCCGTGATGAGCTTTTCAGACCTAATCGTCGCCGTGACCGAGCCGACCAGGCTCGGCTTAACGGACTTCATGAAGCTTTACAAGCTATATGAGAGAGCGGGCGCGGGGGAGATGCTCGTGATAGTCAATAAGTCTGGGCTGAGGGGGGAGATGCGGGATGAGCTTGAGAAGCATTTGAGAGAGGTTGGAGTTAGCTGGATAGAGGTTCCCTATGATGAGAAGGTTGTTAAGGCGTATGTTGAGGGATCTATCTTGATCGAGAGCTATCCTGAGTCTCCAGCCGCCGAAGTGCTCAAAGCGTTCATCGAGAAAATTCTGGAAAAGCTCTCCTAAGAAGACTCCACCCTGATCCTGCTCCCCACATGACATTCAAGATAATTGCTGGGAAACTCTTCGGCCAGGATGGATCTTATGGTCTCGCCGCTGCAGTGTATCGGAGCGATCTTAACGATCCCGAGGCTAAGCAACCCCTTTACCACTTTCCTGCACTCGCTCGGCGAGGCGCCTCCCATGTGAAATCCTCCCAGAACGAGATATGGCTTGATGTTAAGATCCCTCCCTGCTTTCTCCACGATCTTCACGACGCCAGGATGGCTGCACCCCACCAGGATCACGAGACCTTTTCCCTCGACGTTTATCGCAAGCGCCTGCTCCTTAAGAAATCCTCCAAGCTGGCCTATTACCGCGACACCCTCTGCTATCCGCATAGTATCCTCAACCTCCACCAATCTTAGTCCGAGCCTCCTAAT
>CAYXHS010000091.1:0-3377 GCA_964465105.1 uncultured Nitrososphaeria archaeon | reverse complement strand
CAGGATCTTGACGACCTTCACGTGGCAGTCTAAGGTCTTTCCCGCAAGATACGGGTTGAAATCCACTTGAACTCTTCCTGACCCTATGCTTCTCACGATCCCCTCTCTGCCGTCCACGACTATCCTAGAGCCTATCGTGATCGGGCCCTCAACGTCCCTAAGCCTTCTGAGCGGGATGACCCTAATCTTTGAGGGATCCCTCGGGCCGAAGGCTTTCTCAGGAGGTATCTCGAAGCTCTTCTCCTCGCCTGGAGCCATTCCTATAAGCTGCTCTTCAAACGCTTTCAGCATGTAGCCCTTGCCAGGTATGGCCAGCCTAGGCTCAAACCTATCCGACGGCTGTAATCCCTCCTTCTCAGCTACATCTCTCAGGGTGGTCTCAACGAGCTCGCCAGTCTCCTTAACCCTGATCGTGTAATCGATTAAGATCAGGTCTCCCTCCTTGACGAGCTGCTTGACTTCTTGAGCTTCTTTTGCTTCAGCTTTCTTTGATGGCTTTTCTCCAGACATGGTGCTCGGAAGATCATCGATGAGAGCTTCCTTATTAAGCGTTGCCAGCAGTTCCTCGCGGGATTCACCACATTCCTAGCAATATTTTTATTAGACTTCTATCCGAATGATGTTGGAACGATCGCTTGATCAGGTAGAGATCGATCAGGGTGAAAGCTCGTTTAGGTGTGAACTATGTTTCCGAGCATGAATCTGGATAAGCAGGTGAAAACGGGCACTACGACGGTAGGGCTTGTCGTGAAGGATGGGGTAGCCTTGGCTACCGACACCCGAGCTACGGCAGGCTTCTTCATAGCTCACAGAAAGGTTAGAAAGGTTTACCCGCTTACGGATTACGCGGCGATAACCATCGCTGGGAGGGTTGCGGACGCTCAAAGCATGATAGACTATCTGAAGGCGAACATAGGATACTATTCCATGAGCTGGAAAAGGCCCATGTCGATAGCGTCGATAGCTAGGCTGGCGGCAAACATGACTTTCAGGTGGAGGATATTCCCATATGAGGTTCAGCTGATAATAGCTGGAGTGGATTCTAAGGGCCCGCATCTTTTCAACGTAGACCTCTATGGGACCTTGACCGAGGAGAAGCTTCTCTCAACGGGCTCGGGCTCGCCGATCGCCTACGGCGTTCTTGAGAGCGAGTATAGCGAGGAGATGAGCGTTGAGGATGCCGCGAAGCTGGTTTTCAAGGCGGTCGCCATGGCGATTCAGAGGGATATAGGCTCGGGCGATAGCATAGACGTAGCATACATAAAGGTTGGGGGCAAGTATAAGGAGCTGACCCTTGAGGAGAAGAAGCCCCTCTATGCTCAATACGTTAAAACCGTCTACTAGCTTGTTTAGGAAAGTGGTCTTACAATCATGACCTCGCAAGAGCTCTTCTCGCTCGACAAGCTCAGGCATGAGATAGCTAGATACTTCTCTGTAGTCAACCCTCTCGAATCTGGGATAACGAAGATAGACTTCGAGGGGCCTAGGATCGCGATCTACACTAGGAGCCGAGAGGTCTTCAGGAGCAGAGACCAGATCGCTAAGGACTTGGTAACCCTGATCAAGAAGAGGGTGATAATCAGGCCTGACGACTCGATAAGGGTGGATAGAGAGGAGTTCGAGGCCGAGGCGAGGCGAAAGATCAAGGGCATTAGAAGCCTGATATTCAACGAGCTTACAGGCGAGGTGGTGATCGAGCTCGATTCAAGCGTTCCGCCGCCGAGCGACGAGGTTCTCAAGGAGCTTAGCGCCTCTACGGGCTGGGTCGTAACGGTGAACCTTCAGCCTCCGATGCGGACGAAGATCATGGAGCATGCCAACAGCATAATCTACGGGTATCCTGAGGAAAGGCTTCAAGCCTTGAGGAGGATAGGTGAGAAGGTCTTCAGGAATCAGGTCTTCGAGACGAGGGACGCGGTGATAACGATCCTGGGCTCGGGAATGCAGGTTGGAAGATCCGCCATACTCCTCCAGACCAGCGAGAGCAAGGTTCTCCTCGACTGCGGGTTCGCTCCAGGGGGCTCTGGAAACCTGGAAACAATTCCGAGGTTTGACCTTATGGAAAAGCTGGTCGAGGATCTCGACGCCGTGGTGATCACTCATGCTCACCTAGACCACATGGGCATGGTCCCATATCTCTTCAAATACGATTACAGGGGGCCTGTCTACTGCACGGAGCCGACGCTTCCGCTCATGCTGATGCAGCATCTGGATTTCATAAACGTGGCCAGCAAGCAAGGGGTCTTCGCACCGTATACGGAGAGGGATGTGAGGACGGCGATCCAGCACACGGTCCCGCTCAGCTACGGCATGGTCACGAACATCGCTCCAGACGTGAGAATGACCTTCTACAACGCTGGACACATCTTGGGATCCGCGATAGTTCACATCCACATCGGAGAGGGATTCCATAACATCATATACACCAGCGACTTCAAGTATGAGAACAGCAGAACCCTGGATTCAGCCATAACCAGGTTCCCGAGGGCTGAGACCCTGATAATGGAGAGCACCTATGGAGCCACGCCGACCCAGTTCACAAGAGAGGAGAGCGAGAAGCTTCTCGCAAGCTACATAGAGAAGACTATCAAGCGGGGTGGAAAGGTCCTCATACCTGTCCCAGCGGTGGGAAGAGCTCAGGAGATAATGCTCGTCTTAAACCACCTCTTCTCAACGGGCATGATACCTGAAGTTCCAGTATTCCTCGATGGCTTGGTTGTGGAGGCGACCGCGATTCACACCGCCTTCCCAAGCTATCTAGGAAAGGAGCTTAGGAGCAAGGTAGGTGAGCTCGGATCCCTATTCATGAGCGAATACTTCAATCCTGTGAAGAGCCAGCAGCAGCGGGAGGAGATCCTAAGCTCCGAGGAGCCCATGATAGTGATGGCCACATCGGGCATGCTTGAAGGCGGGCCGATACTCTCCTATCTGAGGGAGTTCGCTGGGGATGAGAGGAACATGCTGATCTTCGTGAGCTATCAGGTCGAGGGAACCCTTGGAAGAAAGCTTCTCAAGGGCGTCAGGGAGTTCTCGGTAATGGATGAGTCTGGAAAGACGGAGATAATAAGCGTGAAGCTCGAGGTGAACAAGGTCGACGGCTTCTCAGGCCACTCAAGCAGGCAGCAGCTTCTCAGCTATCTCCGAGCATTTAAGCCCAAGCCTAGAAAGCTCATCCTAGTGCATGGAGAACCTGAAGCGGTCATGAGCCTCGCGAGAAGCGCTGCTAGAATCCTGCCGAACGCGAGGATATTCACTCCGCAAAACCTAGAATCCATAGTTCTCGAATCTCATAGCTAGCTACCCTGCTCATGAACCTCTATCCTAGCCTTATCGCCTACAATCAGCAGGGAAGGCCATCTGACCAAGTATATGTCCCC
>CAYXHS010000090.1:0-3527 GCA_964465105.1 uncultured Nitrososphaeria archaeon | reverse complement strand
GTGGATTCTGGATCTCGCTGGGCTCATGACCTTGAAGTGCTTGTAGGAGCATGCGAGCTCGCATATCCTGCATCCAGTGCATTTGCTCAGGCTCGTGACGAGCGTCTTCATCATGGTGAAGTAACAAGGCCCTTTATCCTATTTTAAGCATTTCATCGGAAACGAGCTCGTGGGAAAATAGCTTAAAATGCTGTGGCTCAGCATAGCTTACGGCGCTTTGATGCTGGTGGATCGATTTGGAAGACCTGTGAGGGGGCTGAGGATCTCGATCACGTCGAGCTGCGACCTGAATTGCTTCTTCTGCCATGGAGAAGGCTCCGACGCAGGCTCCAACAAGATCATGACCCCAGGGGAGATCGAGCGGATAGTCAGGGTGGCCATGAGCTTCGGCATAGACTCGGTTAAGCTCACGGGAGGCGAGCCCATGATGCGGCCCGACATATTGGAGATCGTGAAGAGGCTTGGGAGGCTGGGGCTGAGCGATCTCTCCATGACGACGAATGGGTTTAGGCTCGCCGATCTCGCCGAAGATCTCAGGAGGCTTGGGCTGAAGCGCGTGAACATAAGTTTCCACTCGACCAAGCCTGAGCGGTATGCCAGGATAACGGGGTTGAGGCTGGAGGAAGCTGAGCGCAGACATGGAAAGTTGATCGAGGCCATCAGGAAGGCTGTAAGGGTTGGATTTAATCCCGTCAAGCTGAATGTTGTCGTGGTCAAGGGAGTCAACGACGATGAGCTCGATGAACTCGTAAGCTTCGCTGAAAGCATAGGCGGCTCAAGCGAGATGGTCGTCCAGCTGATAGAGCTCGTCGGATGCGGCTTGGCACAAGGCATCATGGAATCCTATTACTTCGATCTCTCGAAGCTTGAGAGGCTGGTGGCCGAGAAGGCGGTCAAGAAGATCGTGAGAAGGCTTCACTTCAGGAAGAGGTATCTTCTGCCGAACGGAGTTTGGGTCGAGTTCGTCAAGCCCACTGGAAACTACCTCTTCTGCATGAACGATACCAGGCTCAGGATAACCCATGACGGCAAGTTCAAGCCATGCCTCATGCGAAGCGGCAACGAGATAGAGTTTCTTAGCGCGATGAGGTCAGGGGCATCGGACGAGGAGCTGAAAAAACTGTTCTTGAAGGCCGTCGAGCTTCGAGAGCCCTTCTGGAAGCCGCCTAGAAACTTGGGCTGAAACCGAAAAGCAGCGCCCTAACCTTTCTCGGGACATATAGTTTTTTAGGCGACCAGCAGACCAGGATTATGGTGGGCTCCTATTGCCGAGGCTGAGGTCTCCGATAGTCGCTGTTCTTGGGCATGTCGATCACGGCAAGACCACCTTGCTTGATAAGATGAGGGGAACCCTCGTCGCCGTCAGAGAGGTAGGCGGAATAACCCAGCACATAGGGGCGAGCATGTTCCCGCTTGACGCGATCATAGAGACCTGTAAAGCTCTTCTCGGAGAGATCAAGGTGAAGAAGCTTGAGATACCTGGACTCCTCTTCATCGACACCCCAGGCCACGCCGCCTTCGCGAACCTGAGAAGGCGCGGCGGATCGCTCGCCGACCTAGCAATCTTGGTCATAGACATAAACGAGGGAGTTCAGGAGCAGACCAGGGAGAGCATAGAGATTCTCAGGGCTAGAAAGACCCCGTTCGTCGTCGCGGCGACCAAGATAGACCTGATCCCAGGATGGAAACCTCAGGGAACTGTTCCATTCCTTAAGGCTTTTCAAGCTCAGCCCGAGCCCGTTCGAGAAGATCTTCAGAACAGGATCTACACGCTCATGGGAGACCTATCCTTCTACGGCTTCAACTCAGACCTTTACTACAAGATAAAGGACTTCACGAAGACCCTCGCGATAATCCCAGTCAGCGGAAAGACGGGCGAGGGGATACCAGACCTCCTCCTAGTAATCCTCGGCCTAGCCCAAGCGTTCATGAAGGAGCAGCTGATGGTCGGTGAGGGGCCTGCTGAGGGAGCGGTCCTAGAAGTGTTGGAAGAGGAGGGAATCGGGACGACGATCAACGCGATAATCAGCGACGGCGTCCTGAAGGTCGGAGACAGGATAGCCCTAATGGGAATCAACGGCCCCTTCACGACCAGGGTGAGAGCTCTGCTAATCCCGAAGCCGCTCGACGAGATGAGAGACCCGAGAGACAGGTTCAACCGCGTGGAATCCGTTCAAGCCGCCGCAGGGGTCAAGGTGGTCGCCGAGGGGCTGGACGCGGCGATAGCAGGATCCCCGATCTACGTCGTCGAGTCGCCCGAGAAGGAGAAGGAGGTTCTCGAGAAGATCAGATCCGAGGTCGGTGAGATAATCCTGAGCACGGACAAGATCGGAGTCGTCCTAAAAGCAGACACGCTCGGAACCCTCGAGGCAGCGATCCAAACCCTGAGAGACAGGGGGATTCCGGTCAGGAGAGCTGGGATAGGTGATGTCTCGAAGAGAGATGTCGTCGAGGCGGAGGTCGTTAGGCTGAAGGACGAGTTCAAGGGCGTCATCCTGGCTTTCAACGTCAGGGTTGATCCAGAGCTAGAGCTCGACGCGAACAGCAAGGGCGTCAGAATATTCAAGGAAAGGGTTCTCTTCAGGCTCATCGAAAACTACCTTGAATGGGTCAGAGAGGAGACCACGAAGCGGAAGCTCAGAGCCTTCGAGTCCCTGATAAAGCCTGGGAAGATCAAGATCTTGGAGGGATACGTGTTCAGGAGAAGCGAGCCCGCAATAGTCGGGATAGAGGTCTTAGCGGGACAAATCAAGCCGAAGTATCCGCTGATGAACGAGAAGGGGAAGGTCGTCGGAACGGTCGCCCAGATACAGGATCGGGGTCAAAGCATACCCGAGGCGACCAAGGGGATGAAGGTCGCGATCTCCATGAGAGAACCCATCGTTGGAAGGCACATAAGAGAAGGAGAAACCCTCTATGTCGCCATCCCAGAAAACGACGCCAGGCTTCTCCTCAAGGAATACAACGACATGCTAGACGAAGACTCCAAGAAAGCCCTAGAGGAGATAGTCGAGATAAAGCGGGCCGCTGACCCTCTCTGGGCCAGATAGGCTGATGGAAGGGTTAATAATGCGGCTAAAAGCATCTTGAGAGGATGTCTGAGAAGGCTGCTGCTCCCAGGCTCATCCTCTCGAACCCAGAGGACGGAACCGCCAAGACCATACAGCTCGACCCAAAGGTATTCTCCCTCTTCCTGGGAAAGAGGATCGGAGATGAGCTCGATGGCTCAGTCCTAGGCTACAAGGGATACAAGATAAGGATAACCGGAGGAACCGATAGAGACGGCTTCCCCATGAGACCTGACGTAAGCGGATCGAGAAAAGTCAGGATCCTCCTATCGGGAGGCGTCGGATTTCGACCCTACGAGAAGCCCCCGTCGAAAAAGAAGAAGAGAAGGCAGCGGAGAAGGAAGAAGGGGCTGAGAAGAAGGAAGACCGTTCGAGGGAACGTGATAAGCGACGCGATCGCCCAGATAAACGCGGTCCTAGTTCCAGCCAAGAAAGAGGAGGTGAAGGCCGCATGAACCT
>CAYXHS010000089.1:0-3672 GCA_964465105.1 uncultured Nitrososphaeria archaeon | reverse complement strand
TTCGAGTTTTTCGAATCGGGTGAATACTCCGACGAGTCCTGTTGCCCAGAATGCTACGGCGATGGCGATGACGATGGCGATGGCTACTAGGATTACTGTCGCCATTACGGGGCTTATTCCAGACTTACTCCGTATCATCATTTAAATCTCGGAATAGGTGGATAAAAGTTTTCTGCAGGAGTATTGCTGCTGGTAGTGCTCTAGGAGTAGGTTGGCATGGTTATCACTTGGATGCTCATGGTTCCCGAGATCCAGACCGCTATCAGGGTCATCGCGGCCATTATCATGGCGTGCTTGAATCCCGCGGCGACGGTTCCCTCGGAGATCTTTCCCGCGACCAGGCCGCTGACTATCGCTATGATGACGACTGGGGGCAGGAAGAGGTGGACGAACTCTGGGATGGAGAGGTATATTCTGGCGATCTTGAGGAGTCCTCGCATGAAGACGACGAGGACGACTATGACGACGACGAGCATTATCGCCGTGAGGTAGGGCACGAGCATGAGAGGCCTGAGGGTCGCCCGCTTCTCCCTCTCCATCTCCTCGAGGTCTTCCATGAAGGTGGCCAAGGTGTCGAGGGTCTCAGGAGCCCCTCCGCCGACGTCGATCGAGTCTATCAGGATGAACATCCCAGCCCTGGCAAGCCATCCGTGAACCCTCTCCTCGAAGTCCTTGTAGATTCTCCTCAGCGAGACCCCCCAGCCTATCTGCCTGCTCATGAGCCTGAGATGCTTGGTGAAGCCTCCGTAATCCCTATCCGAGAGAGTTCTGATACACTTCTCGGGGCTCATCCCAGTCTTCCTGGTCTCGGTCAAGTCTCTGAGAAACCTCGTCAATCCCCGAAGAATCGACATATTCTCCTTACCATACTTCTCCCAGGCGGCTGCCCCAGGAGCGAAGAGAACCAAGAAGCTCAAGCACATGGCTATCGTCGCCTCATATCCTTGACCAAGGCCCATGAGCTCCCGAAGCCTCACGATCAGATCCGAGGTGATGTTGAAGGGAGGAATATACCTCAGGGGCTCCACGTAGAATGGGATCATGAACAAGACCATGAAGGCTATCCCCGCTGGAAGCCCCGCGAGAAACGCTTTGAACGGCCTCTTATCCGTGAAGGGGTACTTCGGCTGGGTGATGTCCGCGAGGTAGATGAACATGCTTGCGAGAAGAGGCATGATGAGATAGGAGAAGATTATGAATTGGCTCGCTGGGAAGCTGAAGTACTCGGATGGAAGGGCCTTCGAGACTATGAAGATTATGTAGAGGACCAGCGAGAGCATCATGACCGCGGCCGCGTAAGCCTCCATGAGCATCCCAAGCCTCTCGCCCACTATCCTCATGTTCGCCGTCCTGCTCTGAAAGATCATCTCGGTCTTCCTGATCAAGAAGTGGACGACGTCCCCGCCGCTCCTGAGGGTCGAGACGTAGCCCAAGAGAAGATCCCTATACTCCTTTGAGGAAATGTTCTTCGCCATCTCCTCTATCGCGGTGACGGGATCCTCCCCAGTCGCATCAACCTTGATGTTTGCAACCCTCGCTATCTTCGCGAGATTGGGCATGAGCTCGCTCTTGGAAAGCCTTCTCAAGCTCGTGTAGGGTGGAACGCCGCCCGTGGCCATGACGGCGAGATAGGTGGCTGCATAAGGAACCTCGCTCTCGAAGACCGAAGCGATCGAGGAAGCCTGAGAATAGGGATAAAGAATTCCGAGCATCAACGCTATGAACGGGACTATCAGGAGGAAGAGGGCGAGAATGCTTCTCGTGAGCATGTAAAGCAGAAGGGTTAGCGGGATGCAGATCAAGCCCGTGATGAAGGTCAGCCCCGCGACCGTGGCAGCATAGGCTTCAGGGTAGATCCTGATCGCAGCGGCATCGAGCTTCGAAGCTATGCCTGGAAATATCTTCAAGAGAAGTGATCCAAGTCCGCCGAAGTTCGCGTAAAAGAATCCTATGAGCCCATCCCTGAAGCCCATAGCTCCCTCATCCTCCAGCCTACTCGGAGAGATACGCCTCCATCAGCAAGTCGATGAACCCTAGGTTGGGATTAGGCTTCGTCAAGCACACGATATAATATCCCCTATACTGCCTTATCAGAACCCTTCTCCCATCCTCAAGCTCTATGTTCACCCGCTTATAACCTCTGGAGCTCATGAGCTCTATAACGGCGGAAATCGCTCCGCAGATCGCGGCCGTCGCCGCAGCAATATACTCCGAATTAAACTGCTCATCATCGCTTTCATGCGCTATAGGTATCCCATCTTCGGAGACTATTTCCATCGCCTCGATCCATCCGCGGCTATTCATCTTGATCGCCTTAATCAATCCAGCTAGTAATCTCTCCTCAGCCTTCGCCATCATCTAAATCTCCCCAAACTTTCTGAAAGATAAGCTCTGAGGAAATCTCGAACCTCCTCTGCTTCAAGCTCTATCTCAGCCCCTCCTACGGCGAGAGCGAAGACCTCGACCTCCCCAATCTTCCCAACCGCGAAAAGCATCACTCTCTGGCCATTCTCAGAAATCATCGAGCTGAAATTGGGGTTAAGCTTCCGCATCAGGGATACGAAGTCAGCGACCGAAGCCGCAACCCTATCCTCATCGCTGACATTATAGGATTCGATAGGTATTCCAGACTGATTGAAGAGAAGAATGGACTTGACCCCGATCATGGAAGCTAAATCCTCAAGAGAAGCAAAGCCTATTCCCTCTTCAGGCCCAACAGGCTTAATCTCCACGGTCTCCGCCCGCTGCTCCCTAGGAGGAGGTTTAGCAGCCTTCTTTTCAACCTTAGGAACCGTGGAGGGTTTCGGAGCCCTCGTCTCGCTAGGAGCTACGGTCTTCTGGGGAGGTGCAGGCTTTTTCCCCATGGCGGATCTAACAAGTATCAGCGAAAGTATAGATAAGGCGATTGAAATGATTACCAGCGTAAGCGTGATGAGTATGAGACTCGTCAAATCGCCAGTAAACGACACGCCATAACTGGCCATGCCTGCTTAAAAATCATTTGGTCTCGATAACTTATAACCCTTTCTCCTCGCAGACCGCCGCCATGGGAAATATATATTCCAGACCCATAACGATTTTGGTAGTGGAAGCTTTGGGAAAGAAGGTCAAGCTCGTAGAAGTTCCAAACCCTTGGAAGGGGATAGAGATTAAGCCCGTTCCCGAAGATTACGAGGTCTTAGACCGCTACGCGATAAGGGAAGGGCTTGCAGAGGTGATAATAGCTACGCCTCCAGGCCAAACTGTCGAGCCTACATACTTCGCGATAGAGGTTCAGCTGTCCCCCGAGGAGGCTTTGGCCCTAGAAAAGCTGAAGGACATCTTGTCGAAGGAGCTGGAGCCTCCGAAGCCTGGAGAAGAGGAGGATGCTAAGAGGATCTTGCTGGAAACCGCTGACAAGGTTCTCAGAAAGTATGAGAAAGCTCTTGGGAGGTTTGACGAGGAGTCGAAGAACAGGCTCTTCTACTACCTCGAGAGGGATATGACGGGCTTCGGCCCCCTCAACATAATGATGGAGGACTACAGGATAGAGGACATCTCATGCGATGGAGTGAACGTGCCAGTCTACGTCTGGCATAGGGACTATGAGAGCATTCCGACGAACGTGGTCTTCACGGATCGAGACGTTCTAGACGACTTCATAATCCAGCTAGCTCACAAGTCCGAGAAGCA
>CAYXHS010000088.1:0-3685 GCA_964465105.1 uncultured Nitrososphaeria archaeon | reverse complement strand
CGAGGATCAGGTAGTTCCGCTTACACGCCTTAATGCCTTTTCCCTCCGGCAACAGACACGCTCATTCTTCAGGCTTTTTCGATCTGGAAAAGATATGAAGAGCACGTGGCCGCTGTTTCACTTCCAGCGTTTTGCGTGTTCGAGGATTACTCTTAGGGCATTTTTGTAGGCGAGCTTCTCTACGTCTTCCTCGCTCATCCCCTTCTCGATGAGAAGCTCAAACAGCTTTCTGAACTTGGTTATGTCTTCGAGCCCCTTTGGGGTCTTCGTGTTTATTAGGCCGAAGTAGTCTGTTCCGATCGCGATTATGTCTGGACCGAAGTTCTCGTAAACGTAGATGATGTTTCTCGCGTATGCTTCTATGTCGTTCTCCCCGCCGATGAGCGCGCACATGAAGCCAGCCACACCTCCGGTCTTTCTTATCGCTTCATACATCTCGTCATCTATGTTTCTGGGGGTTTCATGCATCTTCCTGGGATTGACGTGGCTGTTTATCAGCGGAAGCTTCGAGGTCTCCGCGGCCTCGAGATGCGTCTTCTTGCTGGCGTGAGCTAGGTCGACGATGACCCCGAGCCTGTTGGCCTTTTGAATCAATTCCACCCCTTCATCCGTTAATCCGTAGTCCTTGGTGGCTGTGCATGGCGCCGCATACTTGTTGCCTAGGTTCCAGGTGAGCTGCAGGCTTCTGATCCCGAGGTTATAGTAGATTTGCAGGTCTTCAACGTCTTCTAAGGCGTAGGCGCCCTCCATCGATATGAGGAAGCCGATCTTATCTCCCTCCATCACCTCGTAGATGTCTTCCTCGCTTAGGATCAGCGTTAAATCGTTTGGATAAGCATCCACGAGCCTGTAGTAGACTTTGATGTGCTCCAGCGCGGTCAGGCAGGCGGCCTTCGGAGTCAGGGCTCTGATCCTGCCCCTGGTTTTGAGAGAGAGTGTTGGAAGAAGATAGAATACGGATGAGAAGATGAGCTTCACGTGCGCCTTCTTGAACTTCGGTATATCCGCATGCCTTTTGGGCATATCCTTATCGAATTCCTCCAGCCCGAATTCCAAGCCCTCAGCTCCGCTGATATAGTAGTATGAAATGTCCTCATGTAGATCTATAATTGGAGCGGGCTTCATGAGCACATGATCTTCCAGATTCTATTTAAGCGATCCTGAGACATCTTCAGAAGGCTGAGCATTCAACCCCCCGCATCCGTCGGAGACGAGGATCATCCTGAAAGATTTGGAAAATGTTCAATAGATTGGTTTGGAGCTGTTTGGTAAGGCGCGAAGACATGGTCGGAAAGGTCATCTCGAGCGAGGAGGTTTATCGGGGGAGAGCGGTATCCTTGCGGAAGGAGGAAGTTCTGCTTCCCTCTGGAAAGAAGATTTACAGGGAGTGCGTGATCCATCGGGGAGCCTCAGCGATACTCCCTATAAAGGAGGACGGGAAGATCTTGTTCGTTAAGCAGTATAGGCATCCGATAGGAGAATGCATCTTAGAGATTCCTGCTGGAACGCTTAAGCCTGGAGAGGATCCTGAGAATTGTGCGAGAAGAGAGCTTGAGGAGGAGACGGGATACAAGCCTGGTGAGCTCATTCACCTTCTCACGATCTATCCTGCTCCAGGATATAGTAGCGAGAGGCTTTACATTTATCTGGCGAGAAAGCTCGTGAAAGGCTCTCAGAATCTTGAGGTCGATGAGGATATTTCCACCCTAGATCTGAGCTTGGAGGAAGCGTTGGAAGCGATAAGAAGGGCAGAGATAAAGGATGCGAAGACCATTACGGCCATCCTATATTACAGTAACTTCCTCAAGGATCAGGACTTAAAATGCTGATAGCCCCTTGCCTCCAAGCTTCTCCACCCATCAAGCCACCTAACCCTTATTGACTGGCCCTCTGTCACCCTTCCGATTATCAGGAGCTTTCCTCCGATGCTCTCAACGGCTTCGACCGCTTGGCTTGCCATCTTCGGCCTCAGGGTGAGGACAAGCTCATACTCTTCTCCCCCATAGAAAACAAGATCGAACAGTTCTAAGCCAAACTTCCTAGCATATTCTTCTGCGTATCGGCTTATGGGAGGTCTCTCAATAGCGAATCCGACATCATTTAGCCTGCTAAGCTCATAAAGAGATTCGGCAAGCCCATCACTCGAATCTATGGATGAGGTGACCGCCCCCATCTCCGCGAGCCTCAAAGCCTCCTTAACCCTCGCAATCGGCCTGGAGAAAGCCTCTATAACCTTATCCGAGACCGGCTCTCCCCCCAACTCATTCAATAGGGCGTGAAGACCTGCGGCCTGAGATCCGAACTCTCCGGTTACCGCGAGAAGATCTCCTGGCCTTGCTCCGAGTCGAGAGATCGTCCGTTCGGCTCTTCCTAAGCAGATGACATCTATGATTATTTCGTCACCCGAGTTCAGGTCTCCTCCGATGATCTTGCCCTCATAGAGCTTCGCAGCTTCTTCAAATCCTTCCCACAGCCTCTGGAAATCGTTTAGCGTCATGTCGGCAGGCAGGATCAGGGAGATCAGATATGCTATCGGCTTGCCTCCCTTAGCTGCTATATCGCTCGTCGCAGAGGTTATCGCCTTAAAGCCCACATCTTTCAGATCCATTCCCCTCGGTATGTCGGTTGAGGCCGCCAGCATGTCGCATGAAACCAACAGCCTTCCCTCGAAGAGCATGTCAGCCGCATCATCTCCTGGGGGAAGAGAGGCTCCCTCGCATTCATCGAGCCTCCTAACGATCCAGCTTATCAGCTCCTTCTCGCCTAGATCCCTAAGCCTTTTCATCCGCCTAGAAGCCTCCTGACGAACGTCCTCAAGCACCATGAAGCATAGGATAGTATTTCCCTTTTCCCGAGCTTCGACTCTCCCGCCCTTCTAGGCAGGAATCTAAGTGGATGCTCCTCAATCCTGCAGCCAGCTTCCTGAAGCATGTAGAGAAGCTGAACCTGAAAGACGTAACCCGATCTGAGCTGAGGTAACTTGTCTATGATCTTCCTCAAGGAGGCTGCTCTGATCACCCTGAAGCCCGAGGTGGCGTCCCTAACCTTTATCCCCGTGGATACTCTGGCGAGAAGGTTCGCTCCCCTGCTTATCAGGATCCTGCGTGGAGAGCCCTTCTCCCAGCATCCTCCCTCAACGTATCTCGATCCTATGACCACGTCCGCGCCCGAGCTCTCCGCATGCTCGAGCATCTCCAAGAGAGTTTCAGGAGGATGGCTTCCATCCGCATCCATCTCACAGACATACTCCGCCCAACCATGCTTTTCCAGCGCTCTCCTAAACCCATCGATATACGCTGACCCGATCCCGAGCTTCCCAGGTCTCCTAACAACATCTACTCCACCCCTCTGCTCTGCGATCCGCTCCGCCACCTCAGCGGTCCCATCAGGGCTGCTGTCATCGACGACGATCACCATGCACCTCCATCCAGCCTCCTCCAAGAGATCTAAAACTCTAGGCACGAGCCAGCGAACGTTATCAGCCTCATTATACGTAGGCATAACTATGACGACGCCTCTCAATCCACCTAACAACCATCAAACCGAGAAATAAAAACCCAGCCATAATAGAAACCATGACCTTAATCCGCATACAATCGAGCAAGACGAGCAACATGACCAAGACCTATCATCACCGTAACTAAAAAACAGGAAAGGTAAGCCCCGGGCGGGCTTTGAACCCGCG
>CAYXHS010000087.1:0-3846 GCA_964465105.1 uncultured Nitrososphaeria archaeon | reverse complement strand
GCCCGGGTGGCCGAGCGGCTAGGCGGCGGGCTGCAGACCCGCTTTACAGGGGTTCAAATCCCCTCCCGGGCTTCCAGCCATCGGCTATCGGAGAATGGTTTTTGAAAAATCAGGGTTTTCAGGTATAGGAAAAGACTATGAGGATCGCTAACTAGTGTTGGGCGGCTGAATGATCGCGGTGATCTTGGCTGGTGGGTATGCTAGGAGGCTTTGGCCTCTCACGAGGGAGACTGCGAAGCCGCTATTGCCTGTAGGCGGTAGATGCGTCATAGATTACATCATGGATAAGTTGATGGGATTGGAGGAGGTGGGTGAGGTGATCGTGCTGACGAACTTTAGGTTCAAGGAGGATTTCGAGAGGTGGGCCGAACAATACGCTGAGGCAAACCTGAGGCTGGCATATGACAGTTCCCGCCGCGAAGAGGAAAAGCCTGGAGCGGTGAAGGCCCTATCCGAGGTAGCTTCAGAAATTCATGATGACTGCTTGGTGATTGCGGGAGACAACCTCTTCACAGATGACCTAAAGGGAATTCTTGAGAAGTATCGGAGAAGAGCCACCGCGACTATAGGACTATACGATGTGGGCGATCTCAAGCTGGCAAGAAACTACGCGGTCGTTCAGGTTGATGAGGAGCTGAGGATAACCTCGATAGAGGAGAAGCCCGCCCACCCGAAGAGTAGCCTAGTGAGCACGGGAATCTATATCTTCCCAAAGAGGATCCTGCCAAGGCTTGGGGAATACCTCGAGGAAGGCCGCTGCCCCGATGCTCCTGGAAGGTTCCTCGAGTGGCTTCTTAGATCCGAGCCCATTTACGGCTACATCCTGTCAGGAGAATGGTATGATATCGGGACCATGGAAACCTACAGAAGAGCGTTGAAGAACTTCTCAAAGGATATGTAAACGATGTTAGGGTTCTTTCTCATCAGATTTCCTTGATCCTCGCCTGCTGTATGAGCTGCTTTATGTCTTGAAGGCTTGCTCCTACAAGCTTTACCCTCCCTCTATAGCTGTCTATGATCTTGAGAGCTTCCTCAACGGTCTTCCCCCTGATTTCCAGCTCCAGCTCCTCCAGCGTCTCCGAGGGATATGCGAAGAAGTCTCCGCTTATGATTATCTTCACTATCTTGCCTTCTGAGACGTTCATGGTTACCTCAACCTTCAAGGTCTTTCCCATGCTTGTTCTCTTCACGAAAGAGAATGTTCTCTCGTTCAACCTCTCACCTCTTATAGATCCACTCCTTAGACATATACTTCCGCCTAAGCCTCTGAGCTAGCTCCAGTTCCTCAGGAGAATATTCTGACGGCTTTAAATCACTCATCCCGAGAGCCTTCCCGAATCCTCTGATCATGGCCTTTACCACCTCATCTCTGGTCACCTTTCTCCCGAGCTCAAGCGAAAGCGTCGTCACCCTCTCCCTGATCGATCTAACCTTATGAGAGTCCAGCTTCTCCTTCGGAGCCCTAAGGCATCTCGCAAGCTCTTCTAGATTCGTATCATACATCAAGGTTCCATGCTGGAGGAGGGCGTTCCTCTTCCTTGCTTGAGCGCTTCCAGAAACCTTCTTATTGCTCACGAGGACGTCATTCACGGGTCTGAACTCCGCCTCTAAGCCGAGCTCCTCAATAGCGTAAACCAAGCCTCTGCAAATCAGCTCATAACTTTTCTCAATATCTTGGGAGATATCCTCTATCGCCGCGACCACGCTATAGGTAACCTCCCCGAGCTTGTCGTGATAAACGGATCCTCCGCCGGTTATGCGCCGCGTGAATCCTACACCTCTTCTAACGAGATATTCTTCATCGACCGCATCCTCAACCTTCTGATGATAGCCGAGGGTTACGGCGCTCGGGTCGAAGACGTAGAGGCGAAGGGTATTGGGAATCTTATTCTCCTCTCGGAGGAGGAGCATGGCCTCATCCAAAGCCATATTCCAGTATAAATCTCCTCGATCGATGATAAGCCTCCACGCCATAGACCACGCCTCAGGATGGGCGATCTCTCCAAGGCATAAAAACAATTCTCACGGCGGAGATAGGTTCCTGCTCACCTTTCACGGGCTTTGAAGTTAATAAGAGGATGAGCTCATTCTGTATGGCGTTTTCATGCTCGTGAGAGCTTCGATCGGAACCCTTTCCCTCCTCAGGCTATGCGATCTCAGAATGGATGATAGACCCTTCACAGCCTATCTGCTCCAATATTCTGAGAACGGATGCCTAGGCGAATGCAAGTTCTGCCCTCAAGGCAAGCTCAGCAGGAACGCTGACAAATCCATGCTGGCTAGAGTCCGATGGCCTCCCGTCGAGCTGAAGCAGATCGTAGATAAGCTGAGAGAGAGAAGAATCTTTTCTAGAATATGCCTTGAGAGCGTGCTGAAGGAGGGGTTCATGGAGGAAGTTCTCGAGGCGGCGGAATACATTATCTCAAAAGCCGCGGGGTTGCCGCTGAGCATCGCGATAACCCCCGTTCACACGAAATATCTCGTCAAGCTGAAGGGCATCGGCGTAGATAGGATCGGTGTAGGTCTTGATGCAGCCTCCCAAAAGGTGTTCGATGAGGTGAAGAAGCCTTGCAGCTGGAGCACCTACATGAACTTCATACGTGATGCGGTTAAAATCTTCGGCTCAGGGAGGGTTACAGTCCACCTGATCAGAGGGCTCGGGGAGAGCGAGCGAGAGTTCGTAACCACCATGGCGAAGCTGATGAAGATGGGCGCGGAGATAGCGCTCTTCGCCTTCACACCAATCAAGGGAACGCCCATGGAAGGACATGTACAGCCGAGCATATACTCGTTCAGGAGAATACAGCTAGCAAGATATCTCCTGTCTCAGGGTTTTGAGCTGGAGGATATAGCTTCATTCAGAGGGGATAGGCTTGATCTAAAGGATCAGATTGTCGAGGACGTGTTAAGGAGGTTTGAGGACTATGCGGAAGCCTTTCTGACATCTGGATGCCCTGGATGCAATAGGCCGTTTTATAACGAGAGCCCGAGAGGGCCATACTACAACATCCCCTCGAGACGGTTTCTGACCAGACATGTCGATGCGTTACATGAAGAGGTTAGGAAGGCGCTTGAAGGAGATGAACCCTGATGCCGAAACCTAAAGCATTTCTCCCCACCTGGAGGTTTCCAGCAATAAGCATAACTGGAAGATCCTGCTCCCTCGGCTGCGACTACTGCAGGGGGCGGTATCTCAACGGCATGATGGGAGCGGAGACGCCGAAGAAGCTGTATGAAGTAGCGAGAAGCCTGGCGAGAAAAGGAGCTAAAGGGGTTCTCATATCTGGAGGCTTCACCAAGGAGGGTAGGCTGCCGATAGAGCCGTTCATCCCGATCATAAAGCAGATCAAAAAGGACTTCAACCTGATAATCAGCGTCCACTCGGGGATCGTGGATAGAAGCCTCGCCTCGAAGCTCCGCGAAGCTGGAGTTGACATAGTCGACTACGAGCTCGTGATAGACCCCATAGTCATCAGAAAGCTGAAGCACCTCAA
Organism: uncultured Nitrososphaeria archaeon; assembly: GCA_964465105.1. Lineage (GTDB taxonomy): Archaea > Thermoproteota > Nitrososphaeria_A > Caldarchaeales > Wolframiiraptoraceae > Wolframiiraptor. The sequence continues at coordinate 352 of CAYXHS010000087.1, read as the reverse complement.
GAAATCTCCAGATGATTTTCTCAAGGGCTATGATCTCCTCCTAAAGTATGGCCCGCCCCACGTCGCACCCCATATACCCATAGGACTCAATAATGGCAAATTATCCCATGAAGAAAAGCTAGTGGAGCTACTGAGAGATTATGACCCCCATATAGTCATATTCCTCGTCTTCACCCCAGCGAAGGGGACGCCCATGGAGAAAGTCAAGCCCCCGAATACAAGCGAGATCATAGGATTGATAAAACGCTGCAAGCACCTAATCGGAGGAAAGACCTTGCTCTCAATGGGATGCATGAGGCCCTGGAGCATTAAATCCATCCTCGACAGGATACTAATCGAGCAAGAAATAGTA
>CAYXHS010000086.1:0-4259 GCA_964465105.1 uncultured Nitrososphaeria archaeon | reverse complement strand
CGGTTACCGTGACCGTTGGAGCGGCGGCGCTTCCAGCGAAGTATCCTCCAACTCCTCCGATGACCCCGGCCACTATGACTCCTACTGCTACCTTACCTGCCGTTGACAGCGCGCTTCGCCTATCTAGCTTTCGTCCAAGAGCATCTTCTAACATAGATTTTCTATTAGTTTTCTTCGTTCTCATAAGCGATCAAGGGATATGAGGAATTCAGTGGTAAATAAACGTTATTATTGAGCCGAGGGATCTTAGGCGATGTAGAAGGGGCCGCCGTACTGCTCATCATATCTTCTTTCCACTTCTTGGACAAGTCTTCTGAGCTCAGGGTTTTCGCTCATAGCTCTTCTCAGGTCGAGCTTAAGCGATTCCGCCATCGACTTCAGCTCGCTTAGGTCTATCGTAATCTTCATCAGCTCAGCGAGCTTCGACGCCAGGTGAAACGCCACGATCGCGTTCGGATAGGATATGTAGGTTGGAGTGTGACCCCATAGGCCTATGGCCTCCAAACCCACTTCCTTAGCTCTCAGCATGAGGTAGCTGTGGATGCTCGAAGGGCCATTATACTCGCTCAGCTCAAGACCTGATAGCTTTGCCTCCATCTTTAGATGCTCCATGTTCACGACCGCTGAGATCCTCGGCTTCCTGGTGTGAGGCACCTGATCGAGCACTCCACCTAAGAGGTAGATTCTCTGAGCAGAAATGAGATTGCAAATGTTCAAGAGCATATCGGAGAACTCCCTCCATCCGAGGCTCGGCTCCGCTCCGCTGAATATCGCAATCGATGCATCTTGCTCCTCGCTCTTCCAGAGATAAATTGATCCCCTCGGGAGGTGAAGCTTCTCTAAGAGTCCCTCTCTTATCTCGACTAGAGGTCTGTTTACCGTGAGATCGTAGATCTCAAGGTAGTCTATGTCTAGGAGCTTCACCGCTCCGAGGGATTTGGCGAAATACTCGGTCGTGAGGGACGCGACTTTCCCAGCATCAGGCCATCCGCTGAAGCTCAATAGAAGGTAGCGCTTCTTAGCTCCGCTCGCCTCTCTTAGCTTATCCTCAACGCTTGGAGAGAGCTTAAGCAGCATTCAACCACCGAACAACAGGTTGTCCTAATCGAATTTGAGCATATCGTTCAGCGCGCCACCTTGCTGAGAATTTAATTTCGACCATATTCCAGTATTCTCCATAATGAGGATCGAGGTTAATCCAATAGGTTACGTCGAGACCGAGCATAGTGATGAGGAGGTTTCATCTTCATGGCCTCTCGGGGTTCGAGGAAAGATTATCGTTTATCCCGAGTATGCTGAAGGGCTTCTAGGGCTTGAGGGATTTTCGCACGTGATCGCCTTGGCTTGGCTCCACAAGGTATCTGAGGAGTGTAGAAGGGTTCTGAAGGTTAGGTTCAGGAGATTCCAAAAGATCGGGATCAAGCTGGAAGATCTTCCCGAGGTCGGCGTCTTCTGCTCAGATTCCCCGCATAGACCTAACCCCATCGCGATAACCATACTTAGGCTGGAGAGAATCGAGAGAAACGTCCTCTATGTCTCAAACCTCGATCTCTATGATGGAACGCCGATCTTAGATCTCAGAGCATATACTCCGACATACTCGTTGAGAGGATTTGAGGTTCCAGCCTGGTATAAGAGGTTGTTGGAGAAGCTGAAAGCCTCGAAGAGATATCCTCAGCGATAAGAGAAAGGTATGTATTGTGCCGCAAGACCTTGAGATAGCTTGAGACACGATGGAGAAGAGATGGCTCCTCTGCGACTTCCACATCCACACAACCATCAGCGACGGAGTCCTAGATCTAAAGAGCCTAATAGACTTCTACGGCTCGAGAGGATTTGATGTTATCTCCATAACCGAGCACCTTCACGAAGAAGGGATCCTGGAGAGCGACATGGAGGAAGATGAAGCTACTTACTCTCTCGGGAGGGATACCTTCAACAGATACCTCGAGGACCTTAGGAGGGCGGCTCGCTACGCCTGGCGAGAATACGATATGCTTCTCATACCTGGGGTTGAGCTTTCAAATGATACGCGATCCTACCACATCCTAGTTATCGACGTCAAACGCTACATAGATCCAGCTCTTCCGGTGGAGGAGATAGCCTTTCGAGCGAGAGAGCAGGATGCTTTGACGATAGCGGCTCATCCGTGTCGCAGACAAGGAGGGTGGAACGGGACGAGCCTCCTCTGGAAAGAGCATAAGAAATATGGAAGAATCATCGATGCCTGGGAAGCTGCGAATCGAAGGGAGATCTACGCGGACATCATATCCAATGGATACAAGTTTATCGGATGCTCAGATTTCCATAAGCCTGACCACATATACTCTTGGAAGACCCTTCTATATGCGGAGAAGAGTGTAGACAGCGTGAAGGAAGCCATCAGACGAGGCTACACAGCCCTGCACTTCTACGGAAAGGATATAGAAAGAAGAGCCTTGAAAAACTCTCCAGCCAAGGTGAGATGATGCTCATGCAAAAAGCATTTACACATTTACGTTCTGAATCAAGCATTTCGATCTTCAACAAGTAACTTCTACGCTGAGTTTTTGAGAAAACTGCGTTAAGCTTCTCGATATGCTATGGTGAGAGCATTAGCGTGGAGATAGACCTTTTACGTCAATATTCTAGTCCGAAAACGAGTGAAAGCCTGTAGCCGTCGACGCAGGCAATCCACGTTCCATTATCCAGCCTATGCAGATCTATGTGATGCATTCCATCAGCATTCCATCCAGAGCCGCTTGGCCCTAGGATCGGGCTCTCAGCTAGCTCGCGCTCCTCATACTCCCTAGGACTTATTTTCATGATCTCAGAGACCCTAACTTGGACGCCGTAGCGTAGCGAATCATCCTGAGCGTAACGGAGAATTCTCTCTCCGAGGATTATGACCCTTCCAGCAGGTCTGGCCATATTGCAGTTGCATTTAACTATGGGGCTCTCAGGATGCTCAATCCAGGGCCCAGTGAGGTTATGCGAATAAAATAGGTGGAGCATTCCAGGCTCAGAGTAAGCATACATCCACCAGATACCATCGTAATAGAATATCGATGGATCCCTGTAACATCCGTAGATCAAATCCTTCACGTGCATCCATTTCTTCGGGAAATCAGTTGCCTCGTAAAGCTTGACCGCACAGGCGTCGCCAGCCTCAGGGACCATGTAATAGCGCCCCTTCCACCTGAACACATATGGGTAGGATAGGTGAAACGGCTCATCTAACACTATCCCCTCATATGACCAGTGGACTCCATCGTGGCTTACGGCTAACCCTATATCCCCTTGCCCGTCGGCGTCATTAAACACCTCGAAGAACATGTACCAAGTGGAGTTCTCCCTTATCATGAATGGGTCTGCAACGTACCTAGCTTTAACATCCGTAACGTCATCCGCTGTCAGGATAGGGTTTCCAGGGTAAGGAGCCAGGTTGAAAGGAGATGATCCCTTGTATATGCCGATGGACCAGATCGCTCTTCTGCCTACAAAGGGAATCCCCCTAGTGTATCCGAGATAAACCCCTATGCAGAATCCGAAAAAGAAGAAAGCCAGAAGAAGAATGAGGAGCTTCCACTTAGCATTTAGAGAAAAGCTCAGGCTACTCAAATCAATCCGCTCTCCTCAAGCAACCTAATGAATCTAATCTTGAAAAGTGATCTATCGAACCTCATCACTGACTTGGAGAGATCATAGGCGAGACTGGAAGGGGCGTTAAATGCTTCTTCGACTTTCTGGAGCATCTCCTCGATGGATGAGTAATGGAACTCCTTAGGCGTATATTCCGATTGGCCGCCCAGCCTGGGAACCACTGGTATGCATCCAGCAGCCATGGCCTCCGCAACAGATTTCCCAAAACCCTCAACTGAGCAATGTAAGAATACCTTGGCTCGTCTTAAAATCCTAGCCCTATCTTCGATGGGTAGTCCTGTAATGATTTTAACCCTCTCTCCAAGGCTTTCTCGTCTGATCAACTCAAGAAGCCTTTTGTAATATAGCCTGTCTCTAACAGCCCCCAGTATTAGTAGCCGCCTATTCAAGGTCTTAGCAGCATAGATTGCTCTTTCGAGATTCTTGTAGGGGGTTATCCTAGCAACCGAAACCATGAAATCCTCTTTTACCTCACCCCTCCACCTATAGACCTGCCATTCGATTGGGCCATACAAGATCCTAGGCCTGATTCCTAAAATGCGCTCAACGCTTTCTGCGGTGAATCTGCACACTGCGGTGAAAAGCCCATGCATTTTGATCCTTTTCACGATCCACTT
>CAYXHS010000085.1:0-4463 GCA_964465105.1 uncultured Nitrososphaeria archaeon | reverse complement strand
GCCCGAGGTCCCTGAGCTCCTGAACGGCTTTAGGCATCTCCCTCCACTCAATCCAGGAGGATAGGGGGACCATGTGCTTCAGGTCTCCGAGGAAAATGAGCCTCTCAGCTCCAGCCTCCTCCACAGCCTCGACCAAGCGGTTCTTCAGCCTCCAAGTCTGGCTGGGAACTCTGATACCCTTCTCCGCGAGCTCAGCCTCAAACCCGAAGTGGATGTCAGCAACTATCAAGGATTTGACAGGCTTATCAACCACTATAACAGGCCACTCGTGAAGAAGCTTCAAACCTCAATAGTGGGGCCATGCTAGGGCATATTTAGCTTAAGCTCAAAGAAAAAGAGAGGGTGTTAGAGGCTTAGTAAGAGAGCTTCAGAATCTCCTTCCACTCCTTCGTCAGCTCACGCGTGGCGGTCTCAGCGTCAATTCTCCCAGCAACATATTCAGTAACCCACTTCGCTATCGAGTCTTCAAGCATCGGGTTCTCTGGGACATAGTTTCTGAAGCCCGCCTTAAGCAGCGAATCCAAGAAGACCTCCTTGAAAATTCCAGGATATCTTGGAGCAAGCTCCTCGATGACACTTCTCCTGACTGGGAACGATGAAGAAACCTCCCACTGCTTTATCGCCGACTCCCTGAGCATCAAATATTGGCAGTATAGCCAAGCCTCCTTCGGGTTCTTCGAGTATTTGCTGACGCCCACCTGCCAGGTCCCATCGATCGGAACTCCTGGAGATGGCGCAACCCAGATCTTCCCCGCTGTCTCAGGATACTCCTCTTCAGCCTTCTCGATGAAGTCTATGAAGGTCGATGCCCAGGATCCCGCCCACATGGCGGCATGACCTCTTCCGAGAAGCTCCATGCATTCAGACCACTCGGTCTGCATAGGGTTGGGCACATATTCGCAGAACTCCTTGAACATCTTCATGACCTTGATTCCCATGTCAGTTATATCTGGATCAAATGCTATCCTACCATCCTCGGTGAACAAGTCTCCCAAAGGCTCAACAGGCTTGCCGCAAACCCTCATCCCATCCGGAGATCTTCTCCACTGCGCGAACAGCCAGCAATACTCCCAGTGGATCGTGTGGGTTCTCATCGCCATTATAGTGTTTCCAGCCTCTACGGGGGAGTCGGGATTAAACTTCTTCGTGAAGAACCTGCCGATGGCATAAACATCTTCTAAGACCTTCGGCACCACGAGCTCCGTTGGAATCTTGTCAGGATTAAGTCCAAGTTCTGGAGCCTTAGCCTTAAGGTCATCGATATTCTTGTCGATCCATTTCCTATACTTGTCCTGTATATCCGGGTTCTCCCACAAGTCTTTTCTATAGAACATCGCCATTACGTTGGCGCAGATCGTATATCCTATCCGCTTGCCTTCCCAGTGGCAGTATCGCGAGTCGACCGTCGGCAGCAGGTCACCATAATCTTTGAAGATCTCAGCCTCAGGATATTTTGCCTTCAAGTCTTCTATTGGATAGCAGTGGGGAGCGAAGGCTCCCGTGTAGATGCAGTCCCACATATAGACATCATACTCTCCCGCTCTGGTTGAGAAGTCGTGGATCTGCCTGTCCCTGCCGGTCTCCCAGTCGAAAAGAAGCGTCTCAACCTCGATGTTCGGATACTCTTTCATGAAGTCCTCCTCGGCTACGGCTTTCATTCCTGGGGCGGCATGCGCGATAGCGACAACCCTTATCTTCGTCTTAGGCTTGAACATCGTTGAGTAAGCATAATATCCTCCGGCCCCGGCGACGACCGCCGCCACGCCAACCCCTATGGCGACCTTCGCCGCCTTCGAGAGAGCGGATCTACGGGAGATTCGCTGATCGAAAAAGCCCTTAAACTCATCTTTGCGAGAGAGCTTTCTTTTCGCTCTCATAGCTCTTCACATTAATGTGTAAGGTAAACGTTTAAAAGTTTTAAGCGGTCTGGGAAAGTCTATATATAAGCGTAGCTGCTAGTATATTTGTGCTGATTTTGTTTAGATGAATTGGGGGTAGTTTTATGAAGAGATCGGCGATGATACTCATCTTACCCACGCTTGCTTTCCTCCTCATCTTGGTGGTTTATCCAACAGTTTACCTCTTCTACATGATGTTTCAATCCTTTAACCCGCTGCTCGATGTAGCTCCCCATTTCGTCGGGCTTGGAAACTTCATTACCTTCATAAACGACCCCGAGGCGATATATGCCATATTCATCATGCTCTTCTTAACAGCCATAACCATCCCAGCGGAGCTCGGGTTGGGCATACTCTTAGGCATATTGCTGTCATCAAGATATCTTTATGGCAGATCTATTTTGGCTCCTCTCCTCCTGATTCCGATGAGCATTCCCGCGGTCATCATAGGATTAAACTGGAAAATGATATTCTTCACGGAGGGGCCATTAAACGCCTTCCTGCAGTCCATGGGTATACCGCCTCAGCCTTGGCTGAGCGCTCCCTTCGGAAATCCCTTCAACACAATTTTCTGCTTAGCCGTTCTCGACGTGTGGCAATGGACTCCCTTCATAGCCTTAGCGGTTTCTAGCGGCATAGAGAGCGCTCCCGCGGAGGTTAGGGAGGCGGCCTCGTTGGATGGAGCCTCTGAGATGCAGATATTAAGGCATATAATTTTGCCGATGATCAAGAGCGTGATAATCATAATTCTGCTTCTCAGGATCATTGACTCTCTGAAGATATTTGACATAATCTACATGCTGACTTACGGCGGACCTGGAAGCGTTACCACCACCCTTCCATTCTACATCTATAAAGTTGGATTCACTCTTACCGCTGCGCGCGCAGACCTCGGGTATGCCTCGCTCTTGGCGGTGATCTTGCTATTGATAGCATCCATTTTAGTCGTTATGGTTTTGATGAGGGTGCTTAAGATTGAGAAGGTGATATGGGAGTGAGATCATGAAGAGGGAGCATGTACTCAGCGTGATCGTCACGGTGATCGGCTGGATAATCATGATAGTGTATCTGCTTCCATTCATCTGGATGATCGGGACATCGTTTAAGCCGATAGGAGAGTGGGGGCTACCTATACTCTTCCCCAAAACTCCCACCCTCAGAAACTATCTGGAGGTCCTGATGACTGGAGGAATCTATGGCGTTAGGGGGCACTTCCCCCCGATAGGCGACTACCTGCTTAACAGCTTAGTGGTCTCGATCTGCGTAGCCTTCATCACAAGCTGGCTCGGAGCATTAACAGGCTACGCTATCCTGAGGTATAAGGCTGGGGGGACGGGGTTCGCTAACTGGATACTGAGCTTGAGGATGATCCCGCCCGTCGTGGTACTTTATCCGCTGGTCGTGCTGACCAAGAGCCTGGCTCTCTACGATACCCTTGGGGGATTAATCTTGGTCTATCCGCTGGTGACGATTCCGATAACCACCTGGTTCATGATAGGATCACTCAAAAGCGTTCCAAAAGAGACCGAAGAAGCCGCATTGCTCGATGGATGCACACCTTTCCAAGTCTTCTATAAGATCACGCTTCCCCAAGCGACCACAGGCCTCGCGACGGCGTTCATCTTCGCCTTCATATTCAGCTGGTCTGAGTTCCTGATACCGCTGCTCCTGGCCCCGAGCGAGAGAGCAATGCCGCTGACCGTCTTCGCCGCCTACTTCTCAAACCAGTATGGGATACTGTGGGGCCCGCTCTCAGCCGCAGCCGTCATAATCTCGATCCCGGTGATCACCCTAGCATTCCTCATAAGGAAATACATCGTCCATGGGCTCACCATGGGCTTCGTCCGATAGCTGGCGAACTCCTTCCATAACCTATCTCTTTTGCAGCTCCGCGAGCCTCTCGGGTAGGAACTCTTCGACTATGAACTCAAGCCCGTATCTGCTGAAGGCTTCGAGCTCAGCCTTCCGCTTAATTCTCCAGAACTCCTTAAGCTCTCTCCTCCAAGGATCTTTCTGATATCTTGGATCGGCTTCGAGCTCTTGGATTCGCTTGATGTCTCGCTCCGAAAGCCTCATCGACGGCAGCCTATACTTTCTGATGTCGCTCGGCCAGACACCCGCCCAAACTGCGTCTGGAACGTTAAGCTCCTTTATGTGAGCGCTCAGGGCTGATCCATGGATTAGGACGCTCGCTATGTGAACTCCCCATGGATCCGCATCCGTGAAAACGTAAACCGGCAGGTCGAGTTCATCGTGAAGCCTTCTAATTATCTTCCTGCAGTTCCTCGGAGATTGGCCTGCCGTGTGTATCAGGATCGCCTTGTACTTCTTGTCCGCCCCCTCCTCGACGAACCTCGAGAAGACCGCGCCCTTCTCTATCACGAAGACCTGCTCCGCATCACATTTGACGAACTCCGCGGTCGTCAGCGCTGGTCCTATCGCGAAGCCGTCGGGATGCGCTGAGAGGTCTATGCGCCTGCCCCTAAATCCTGGAACCGTATACTCGATCACCAGGTTTCCGTAGATCGATGCTCTCTCTTCTGGGAATATGTGGAAGTCTTCTCG
>CAYXHS010000084.1:0-4473 GCA_964465105.1 uncultured Nitrososphaeria archaeon | reverse complement strand
TATCTTTCAGCTGCGTCTAAGTTTCTCGGCAATCCCATCCAACTCTCAACGAAAGCGCGTCTCCCATCAGAGGATATGGCGAGATTGAAGGAGCTGGTTCCTAGGGGGAGCATCTTGGTAACGATAGTGACCTTGAGCTTTAGTAGGCTTTTGGAGCCTGGGGCGCCAACACCGGAGGAGAGATTTGAGACCTTACGCAGGATGGTTAAGATCGGACTTCATGCATCTCTTTTTCTCAGGCCTATCTTGCCAGGCTTGGCTGAGAGCGAGTTCGAGGAAATCCTCGAGGCGGCGAAGAATGCGGGGGTCCGCGGGGTGGTCTTAGGATCTCTGAGAATAACCGAGGGGATCATAGAAAGGCTTAGGAAGGCAGGTTATCCTCACCTAGATGAGATCTTGAGCAGGGTTCCGAGAGAGCCCAAGGGGTCGGCGCAGATAACGATCAGGGAGGCTGACCTGAAAAGGAAGGTGAAGGAGATGGCGAGAGAGCTCGGGTTGAAGGTTTATCCAGCGGCATGCTCCGCGAGCATAGATTCCCATGGGCTTGGATGCTGGGCGTGCGCGATGGGGCCATGCGGAGATCTATGTAAGGTTCCAAGCTTTGATCCAGATAGCTTGGAGAGGGTTGCGGGAAGATTTGGGCTGAGAGTCGAGGTGCTGAGAGAGTCAGGCTTCAAGCTTTTCTTGAGGATTGAGAAAGATTCGGGGAGGAGAAGATATTTTCTTGAGTTCGTTAAGGCGTTGCTTAAGAGGAGGATAACTTTGCGCTGAGGAGGTAACGTGGGCTTGGGTAAGGTTGCTGGAGTTGGGGTCGAGGAGAAGAGGCTTATATCGGAGATCGTTAACAGGGTCTTGAAGTCGATCGATGTGAGCTCGATTGGGATTAGGAGTTTAAACTTGAAGCCTTTCGAGGTTCTCGTCGCGGTGATCTTATCTCAGAAGACGAATCGGGAGAACGTTAGGAAGGCGCTTGAAAGTTTCAGGAAGGAGTTTAAGAGCGTCGAGGAGGTTGCGTCGGCTAGGGTCTCGAGGATAGAGCGCGCGATCAGGCCCGCTGGGTTATGGAGGATGAAGGCTCCGAGGATCAAGCTCATAGCAAAGCAGGTTTCCAAGCTGGAAAACGGCTTAGACGAGATATTAAGGCTGCCTTATCCAGATGCCAAGAAGGCGTTATCCTCCATGAAGGGGATAGGGCCGAAGACGGCAGACGTCTTCCTGATGATCGCCAGGGACGAGCAAGTATTGCCTATAGACACGCATATCTTCCGCGTGATGAGAAGGCTTGGCATAGCCGGAGAAAGAGAAGATTATGAGAGCTTGAGGATGAAGCTTGAGTCCGCGGTCAAGCCAGAGATGAGGATGACCGCTCACCTCGCCCTGATAGAGTTCGGCAGGGAGATCTGCAAGGCGAGAAATCCCAAATGTGGTGAATGTCCTCTCGCAGAGCTATGTCCCTCCAGGGCGAAAGCATAAAGTTAATTTACGGCATCGTCAACTTGACGGCATGACTCGCAAGCTTGAAGGAAGAGTAGCTCTCATTACTGGTAGCTCGCGTGGCATCGGAAGAGCGATCGCGTTGGAGTTCGCGAGGGAGGGCGCGAAGGTATGCGTGAACTACGTTCGGTCGGAGGATAAGGCGAGAGAAGTCGTTGAGAAGATAAGGTCATTTGGCGGGGAGGCGATAATGATTAGGGCAGATGTCTCCAAGCTTGATGACGTTAGAGAGCTCGTGAGCAAGGTCGTCGAGCGCTTCGGCAGAATAGACATCCTAGTGAACAACGCCGCGATAATGATGAAGGGAAGCATCGTTGAAACCGAGGACGAGGAGTTTTATGAGAGGTTTGATAGAATGTGGGAGGTGAACGTGAAGGGAGTGATCTACTGTTGCAAGGAGGTGATAAAGCACATGATCAAGAACAGGTATGGAAAGATAATCAACATAGCGAGCAACGCTGGGATAGGAACCGCTTTCCCAGGAACTACGCCCTACGCGATCACGAAGGCCGCAGTTATACTGCTGACGAGAAGGCTGGCGTTCGAGCTGGGATCCTATGGGATCAACGTGAACGCAATAGCCCCAGGAATGATCGTAACCGATATGTCTATGGCTTCTCCTGAGGGAATCGAGCTCGCCAAAAAGAGAAGTGTGTTGAGTAAGGTGGGAAACCCAGAGGATATAGCGAAGCTCGCCCTTTTCCTCGCCTCGGATGAGTCAAGCTACATCACGGGGCAGATAATAGTCGCTGACGGAGGGAGAATCGACTACCTAACGCACTCCCTATAGCCTACGTCAGATTCATCGGAGCTATCCTATCATGTGTATTGGCTTCCAGAGCGCTGCCTCCGCCGCCTCGCTGAGCGCCTCGCTGAAGGTCGGATGAGGTCTCATGCACTTGGCGAACTGCTCAAGCTTCAGCTTGTTTTGGATCGCTAAAACTGCCTCCGAGATGAGCTCCGAAACGTGATGACCAGCCATCTGGCAGCCGATTACCTCATCGGTCGAGGAGTCTACAATTATCTTGACGAATCCTTCCGCGGCATCTTCCGCCACAGCCCTACCCGAGGCGGAGAACAAGAACTTCCCAACCTTGGGCTCTATCCCCCTCTCTTTGGCCTCCGCCTCTGTCAATCCAGCGAAAGCTATCTCAGGATCCGTGAAGATCGCTGAAGGGATCACCACATCTTTCACGCTCTCCTCTCTTCCAGCGATGTTTTCAGCGGCGATCAGCCCATGATAGGATGCGCGATGCGCTAGGAACGGCGGGCCCGTTACGTCTCCAACGGCGTAGATTCCCGTCACGTTGGTCTCCATCCGATCGTTCACTTGGATGAATCCCCTTCTGTCGAGCTTGATCCCCACTTCCTCTACGCCAAGCCTTCTCGATATAGGGCGCTTTCCCACGGCGACCATAGCGCGGTCTGCCTCTAGCTTGAAGTTTTCACCATTCTTCCCCTCGACGATCGCCTCAATCCCTTTATCCGAAATATTAGATTCGACTACCTTGGAGCTCGTGTATATCTTAACTCCAAGCCTCTTCAACTTCCTCTGAACAACGTCTACCAGATCTTTCTCGACCCCTGGGAGAATCTGATCCATGAGCTCAACTATCATTACCTCTGATCCAAGCTTCGCGTAGAAGGTTCCTATCTCAAGCCCTGAGACTCCTCCGCCCACTATCAGAAGCCTCCTAGGTATCTCTTGGAGCTCAAGCGCCTGACCAGAGTTTATGACCCTCACTCCATCGAAGGGGATTTCTCTAAGCGAAACATGTTCTCCTCCGGTTGCGATGACTATGTTCTTGGCCTTAAACGTCTTGGTTGATCCGTCTTGAAGCTTAACCTCAACCTCGCTGTCTGACTTTAGCCTAGCCTCTCCTTTAACAATCTTGACGCCGTTCTCTTCGAGCAGATATTTCACGCCAAGCCTAAGCCTCTTGATTACTCTTTCCCTCAGGGATTGAATCGCCTTCCAATCGACTTCCAGGTTATCAGCTTTGAGCCATCTGGCATTCTTCGCAGACCAATACAGGTTGACTCGGCTTATGAGGGTCTTCGATGGAATGCAACCTCTGTTTAGGCATTCTCCTCCCAGCGACTCCTTCTCAACCAGCAGGGTCTTCACGCCACGCTGACCAAGCCTGATCCCAGCAACATACCCTCCAGGCCCTCCACCAATCACTATGGCGCCAAACTCCTCTTCCATCACATCGCTCCTAGTGATCTGCACAATAAATATGTGCTTTTTCAAATTAAAGGTGGCTTCCAGATCTTAAAGCGATTCGCCTCATCTTTAATGCATGGTAAATAGTAATTAGGTGCTACTAAGCCTAGTATGATGTTGGTGATGGCTCTATGGGGATGATCGAGATAAGATGGCATGGAAGAGGAGGCCAGGGAGTTGTGACTGGAAGCAACCTGCTAGCTAGGGCGGCCATCCAAGAGGGAAAATATGCTCAGCATTTCCCAGAGTTCGGGCCTGAGAGGGCTGGAGCGCCTGTTAGATCTTATACGCGGATCTCAGATGAGCCCATAGACATCCACTGCGGAGTCTACGAGCCAGATATAGTGATAATAATCGATCCGGTGATGTCCAAGACTCCCAGCGAATACTGCTATGGCTTGAAGAAGGGTGGAGATCTTCTTCTCAACAGGTCTCCTGAGGAATGCGAGGAGCTCGTCGAGTGGGCTAAGAGCAATGGCTACAGGCTGCACGTCGTCGACGCTCGGAAGATATCGATCGAGGAGGTTAACAGGGAGATATACAACGTGCCGATGCTCGCCGCCCTCCTGAAGGTGAGAGAGCTATGCGGCATGGAGACCCTGGAGGATGTTTTGGCCAAGAGGTTTTCAGGAAAGGTTCTTGAGATGAACTTAAGGCTTAGTAAGAGAGCTTATGAGGAGGTGAAAACGATTGTCGGCTAAGAAGATAGTCGAGCAGGTCTTGAAGGGAGACTTCACCTATAAGAGTCTGCC
>CAYXHS010000083.1:0-4514 GCA_964465105.1 uncultured Nitrososphaeria archaeon | reverse complement strand
CAGCTTCTCGCCTATCAGCTCCATGCATCGCCTCAAGATCTCCTCTAAGCTTCCCCTCACGCAGTATGCTTTCGCCGCCGATGAGTGTCCACCTCCATGGCCTCCGAACTCCGCCCCGATCCTTGCAGCTATATCTTTTCCGAGATTTATTCCTGTCGCCTCGACGAAATCTCTCAAGGCTCTAAACGAGACCGTTATCCCATCCTCAGACTCTCCTCCAACTATCGCCACGTGCGCCCCAAGGTTCACAAGGCTTCTAGCAGAAGAACTCTGGAAGCTGCTGAGCTTGCTGACAGCTATGAGCCAGTCGCCCGCCCTGTATATCTTCAGCCTTGCAGCCGCCTTAAGCCTAGCGATCCTCTCCGACAAATCCATCTTGATCTCGAGACCCTGGAGAAGCTCTCTCGGGTTTACGTGATTAGATGCCAGCGCGCAGATCTTTCTCAAAGCCTCGGAATCCGCCACGGAAAGCCTCACGGTATCGTAGTAGATTCCCGCGAAAAGCGCCTCCCTTTCCCTGGTTGAAAGCTCGTATCCTAGATGGCTTGCAAGATCGAAGATGAGCTCGCAGACCGAGGAATACTCGTCAGAGACGTATACTTCAGCTTTCCCGCTGAAGCTCTCGATGCTCGTCGAGTGATGATCTATGACGATTATCCTTTTTCCAGACTCTAGAACGCGCTCAAGGTCTCCAAGCTGCTCTGGAGACCCGCAATCAAGTATCAGGTAGGCTTCAGCTGACTCGATCTCTTCGGATTGGCTGACCTCCAGCCTATCCAGAAAGGCGATAGTATGGGTTGATGGCTCAGGGACCTTGAAAAGAGGTTCACAGCCCATCAAGCTCCTAAGAATGTTGGAGAGGACGTAAGCGGCGCCTATCGAGTCGGGATCTCCACCGCTGTGGATTAAGATCGCTACCCTCATTCTGGAAAGGCTTCTTAGAACCTTCTCAACAGATTCTATAAGCTTCTTGTCTCTCATCCAGCCCCCTGTCCTGAAAGCGCTTGTCTTAACTCCTTCTGAAGAGATTCGAGCTGCTCTCTGGTCCGCTGCTCCTGCTTCTCCAGAAGCTTCAACCTCGTCTCCGTAAGCTCTTTCCTCTCGCTAAGCTCCTCGATGAGCTTCTGCCTACTGCTCTGAACCAAGACTGGGCCCACCGCCTTGTAGACCGCCGCGTCATCAGGCGACTTTTGAAGCACCTCAAGCGCATCCTTAACCTCTATGAGCTCGGCCTCCAGCCTCTGCTTCTCGGCTAGGATCACGTTGAGGGTTTGTTGGAGTTGCTGGAAGCGGGCGAGCTGTTGCCTAACGCTTGGAGGAAGTTCTTCTCCACCAGCAGACATCTCTAGGAAGACGATTATCCGAATTTAAAAGAATTCCCGAAAGCTCCTTAGTCGGTCAAGATACAGCTTCTAGGGTTTGAAGGGTGGAGCTGATGAACCTGAGAAACGAGTTTACCGCCGCTCTTAAGGCTACAAGATCGGCCGCGGATATGCTTAAGATCAGCTTACCTCCCTCCACGCGGAGATCCGCGGAAACCCTCCTAGAAGGGATGTCTCTTACCTCAGGCAGGATCGCATGATAGAGAATCTCAGCCCGATTCGCATCAAGATGAATTATTACGGTTAGCCCAAACTTCATCCGATCTCCAAAAGCGCTAACGCGCCCTTCAGTCAATAACCTGACCTCCTCCTTACTTACGTAATACAGGAAGGCAAGCCGATTCTTATCTTCCTTGCCCCTCGTCCTTTGTTACGATCTTCGTTAGATGACGAAGGGCGTTTCCCCATCAATAAATCTCTGTCATGCAGAGTCCTTTTACTTCTTTGAAAACGGCGTCCAAGCTCCTCCAGCGAAGGTGTATCCGCATTTCTTGCAGCTCCAGATCCCGATGGCGACCCTTCTCACCCTAGGTCTGTTGCAGTTCGGGCAGACGTGCCATGCTCTCTGCTCCCGCTCGATCTCAGCAACCCTCTTCCTGAGGGTAGAGCCATATCTCGCTCCAAAGCGCTTAGCTGGATTGCCCTTTATCTTTCCGACCTGCATTTTCCGATCCTCCTGAGCGTCCTTAAGCTTATAATATAAGGGTTGCCTTAAGCCGTGTTCGCGAGCTTGACTGGAACTTCTTGAAGGAACTTTCTCCTAATTTCGCCGGTCTTCTCGATTACTGTTTCCAGGATCTCGTCCATGAGGCTTATCGGAACCTGGCCTGGAGAGTTCTTCTGTATGCATGTTATGTTTCCCTTCTCGTCTGTCCCGATGATCATGGAGACGTCTAGAACCTTCTCTTCCTCCATCTGGGGGTCAACCAGGAATCTTTCACCCAAGACTCCGACCATCACCGTGAATGGGAGGGAGTTGAGCTCTAGGCTGAAGTATTCTTCGGTCTTCTGAGGCTTACCATCAACTATCTCGTATCTCGGTATTTTCGCGGTTGCTAAGGCGGCCAGAGCGGAGATCAGAGACGGGTCGAAGTAGTTTCCATCATAGTCTAGGACGTAGATGTCGATGAATATTATGTAGACCTTCTCGCCCTCGACGAGGCAAAGCTTCTTCAGATCAAGTACCCCGCCTTCTCTGATGCTTCTATCAACGACCCTCGCAAGCTCCACTCCACGCTCATCAGGAGGACCAGGCTCAAAGCTCGTGGAGGCCAGCGGCAGGAGCTCCGCGTTCACCGTAAAGGTTCCTTCATCCGGCCTATCAGGGAAAGGCGTTCCCAGCTCGACCTTTATCCCCGTTAAGATCTTCGTGCTCCCCATGGAGACTAGGGCTGATCCCTCGGCTTTAGACAGGAGGTTTGTCTGAATGCTTATGGGTCTAAGCTCTTTCGGATGTCTGCCATCTATCCGCTTGTCTTGGAGGAGCAAGTTGTAAACCTTGTTCCGCATTATCTTCGCGGTTAGATCCTTCTTCGGGACGAATGCCATGATCATCACTCCTCCGCTGGGGTGAACTCGCTAAACTTCTTCTTCAAGGCCTCCCTTTGAAGCCTGTAAATCTCGGCGATACCCTTCTGCGCTAAGGCGAGCCCCTTCTTGAGCTCATCTATGGTCATCCTACCGTTAAGCTGCAAGAGAACTATCGAGTTGAATCTCGGAGCCATGGCCACGGGCATATCCGCCTCACCATACTTGTCCTCAACATCACAGAGGTCTAAGACTAGCTGGCCATCAACCTTACCGACCGCAACCGCTGCAACCAGATCTGCCATAGGTATCCCAGCGTCCGCTAAAGCGAGAGATGCGGCCGTCAAACCAGTCGTTCTCGTCCCACCATCCGCCTGCACAACTTCGATATACACGTCTATAGAGGCTCTTGGAAACTCCTCAAGGAAGGTTACCGTTTCTAGCGCCTCCCTGATCACCTTAGATAGCTCAACCTCCCTTCTAGTCATCCCGAGGGGCTTACGCTCCTCCACGCTAAAGGATGTCATATGATATCTGCAGTTTAGGATCGCTCTATCTGGTAAGGCTAGATGCCTTGGGTGAGCTTCCCTCGGCCCGAAGACCGCTGCGACGACCTTGGTTCCCCCGAACTCGACGTAGGCGGATCCGTCACTCTTATCTAGGATGCCGACCTCCATCTTTATCGGCCTAAGCTCGTCAGGTCTTCTCCCATCAACCCGTATACCGTTCTCATCTATCAGCCTTTCAGGCTTCAACATTCTGAGAAATCCTCCTGAACATTATGGGCACGTTCTCCAGAAAACCTCTCATGGCGCGGTATATATAGTTGGTAGCTCCAAGAGCTTTATTTCCCGAGAAGCTCCCTCAAGTATCTTTCAATCCGCTCGGTCAGCCCTGAGGTGTGCGCTTCCCGCTCTATAATCCTTATCGCCTTCATGGCGGCGAACTCGCTCTCCGGCGATGGTCCGTTTATCACGACATAGCCGTTTTTCCCCACGAGTATGTCGCATCCAGTTAATCTTTTGATTACGTTTATCATGGAGCCTCGTCTCCCAACGAGCCTGGGGATCTTTGAGGGATGAAGCTGAATTAGCAGGCCGCTTTCGATCTTCCTTATCCTGCTCCCCCTATCGATCATAACTCCGCTCAACCCGCTTTCCCTAATCTTAACATAAACAACGTCTCCGACCTTCAGCTTCATGCTCTTGACCTCTTCCCGATCCGGTATCCTTATGATTCCAGTTAGATGTCTCCCTAAATCCACCTCGAAGCCATTAGGCCTGACATCGGAGATTATTCCTATCACCCTATCTCCTGGCATCGGCTTATAGGCTGCCTTAAACGCCACGACCGTAACCTTATTGTTCTTTATCGTCGCGAAGCCGACCTGAGCGGCGTAGATCTTCCCGCCGAGAGTATAGGTTCCTTCTCCACTCCGCTTACCATTATCTGACAGCAGCTGTCCAGGCAGAACGACCTCATGCTCCGAGAAGTATATTGGCATAGCTCATTCCTCCAGTTGGGTTACCTCAACCCTTCCAGATGAGATCTTGTTAAGCCTATCTATTAGGTCTATATGAAGGCCTGTTGGAACCTCGACTATGC
>CAYXHS010000082.1:0-4525 GCA_964465105.1 uncultured Nitrososphaeria archaeon | reverse complement strand
GTCTTGATCGCTGAGAAGCTTGGAATAAGCTGGCTGATGATGTTCGACGAATACATCTACGGCCCAACGCCTGGGATAATCGAAGCATCCGATCTCCTCATCCGATACCTAAAACCTAGAAGCGTGATAGACTTGTTTGGGGGAAGCGGCTCTCTCTCGAAGCTCGCGATGAGAAACGGCGTGAAAAACGTGACATACGTTGACATGTATCCTGAGGCCGCGAAGCTCAACCTAGCGGATCACATGAATGAGGTGAGGATAATCAAGTCCGATGTCTTCAGCTTCCTAGAAAAGAGGATCGAATGCGATTTGCTGCTCGCCGACCCACCTGAAGAGCTAATCGATAAGACCATGAACACGATACTCTCTCGCAGGGATGTCTTTAGGAAGGCTGCGCTGATCTGGTTGGGGTCATCTGAAAGTTCTGGGAGAAGAATTAGGTTCCTTAGAGGCCGCAGGATGGTCGAGGTGGTAAGCGCCTGGGGAGATTCCTTCGCTATTTTCTGGAAGCCTGGGCTCCGATCCGAGATAATGAGAGTTAAATGGATGCTCGAGTAAATGGTTAAAGATTACCTCGGCTGAGAAAAGCTTGGTGTTGACCCGATGGGAGGCCGTCAAGTGAACCCATACCTTCCTCACAACCCATCCTCCGAGGAAAGATCCGAGAAGAAGAGGAAGAGAAAGAGATAGCCTTACCTCCATCTTTTTCGGCATCAAGAATATGCATTTTAATAGCGTTATAGCCTAACCTCTGGAGGACCTGCCGATGAAGGTGGCAGCGATAGGCGATGGGGGCTTCACGCTGATCTGGAGGCTTATAGGAGCCGAGCCTATCGAAGTCGAGTCCGAGAAAGATTTTCTGAGAATGTTTGGAAGCGCGCTTAGATCCGGAGAGTATTCCGCCATACTCATCCCTGAAAAGTTTCTCGACTTAGCAAACAGGGTGAAATCTGAGCTGCAGTTGGAGAGGGTTGAGCCCATGCTGATAGTCGTTCCAGAGCGAGGTTTAGGCAAGAGAGCCGAGGATCTCAAGAGGAGAATTAGCCTCGCCATGGGGGTTGAGGTTCAGGTCTAGGAGGTGCGGCTTATGAGCATCTCCTCCCTACTTCTCGAAGAGAAAAAAGCCATGCTCTACGTTCAGGAAGCGAAGAAGAAAGCTCAAGAAATAATTCAGACCGCGAGAGCTGAGGCGGAAAAAATCCTAAAGGAATCGATCAACGAGGAGAAGATACGCGAGCTTATCAAGGAGTATGAGGAGGAGGTGCGGAAGGAAGCCGAAAAGATACTTGAGGAGCATAGAGCTCGAGCTGAGAAGATTAAGTCCGTCCCAGAGGAGCTTATCGAGAAAGCTGCAAGCTTAATAGCAGAGGAGGTTTTGAGCCATGGGCTCTGAGCAGATCGAAGCCTTAAAGGAAGAGATCTGGAGAAGAGCGAGAGAGAAAGCTGAGCAGATTCTAAGCGATGCGAGAGCTGAGGCGGAAAGAATCATCGAAGGGGCTAAGCAGAAGGCTGAGGAAGCTGTGAGAAGAAGGGTGGATCCCGAGAAGCTTATCGTGAGGAGAAGGGTTTTGGGAAGAGCGATCAGCGAGGGCAGAAAGCTCGTGATATTGGCGAGAAATGAGGTGATGGAGAAGGCTTTCCAGAGGGCTCTTGAGAAGCTTAGAGTTGAGTCGGAATCCAAGTCTGAAGCTTATAGAAGCTTTCTCCTCAAGCTCCTGAAAAAGGCTCTAGACGACCTTAGCTCTGATGGAGGCGAGATCACGATCCACGCGAACCAATCTGACATAGACCTACTGAGAAGCCTGGTTGAGAAAGTTTCAAACGCTCAAGCCTCCGTGAGGTTTGAGAAGGCTGATATTATGGGAGGTCTTATAGCGTCTGAAGCTGATGGGAGAAAGGTGTTTTACGGGTCGATTGAGAGCAGGCTGGAAGCTCTTAAGCCCATTCTTCGAGACAAGGTCGCCTCAATACTTTTCAAGGAGGTGAGGAGGACGTGAGCCAGCAGGTCGGCGTGATAAGGAGGATCAACGGATCCCTGGTCATCGCTGAAGGATTGAAGGGAGCGAGGACTGGAGACGCGGTCTACGTCGGAGAGCTTAAGCTGATAGGAGAGGTCGTTAGAATTTCAGGAAAACATGTCGCGCTTCAATGCTATGAGGATACGAGCGGAGTTAAGCCTGGAGAGCCCGTGATCGGGACGGGGAAGCCTCTCGTCGCGGAGCTTGGGCCTGGGCTGATAGGCGAGATCTTCGATGGCCTTGAGAGGTCTGAGATCGAGCTCTGGAAGCTTACGGGTCCGTTCATCCAGCGGGGATATAGGCTCGCTCCGCTTAGAAGGGATAAGAAGTGGAGGTTCAGGCCTGTTGTCAAGCCTGGAGAAGAGGTTGAGGAGGGCGACGTGATTGGGGTGGTTCAGGAGTCCTCGGTGATAGAGCATAGGATACTCGTCCCGATCGGAATTAGGGGAACGATCGAGAGTATAGATGAAGGGTCCTTCAGCGTCGAAGACCCAGTAGCCGAGCTTAAGACCCCAGATGGCAAGAAGATCCAGCTCAAGCTCATCCAATATTGGCCAGTGAGGGTTCCAAGACCATATCGGGAGAGGCTTCCGATAGACACTCCGCTCTTCACGGGCCAAAGGGTGATAGACACCTTCTTCCCGATAGCGAAGGGTGGAACTGCGGCTATTCCAGGAGGATTTGGAAGCGGCAAGACGATAACGCTTCAGCAGATCGCCAAGTGGTCCGATGCGGATATAGTGATCTACGTTGGATGCGGCGAGAGAGGAAACGAGATGGCGGACATCCTAACCCACTTCCCAGAGCTCGAGGACCCGAGAACTGGAAAAAAGCTCATCGAGCGTGCGATATTCATCGCAAACGTCAGCAACCTGCCCGTCGCCGCGAGGGAGGCCAGCGTATACATGGGGGTGACCATAGCTGAATACTTCAGAGACCAGGGATACGATGTAGCTGTGATAATAGACTCGACCTCGAGATGGGCTGAAGCCCTCAGAGATCTCTCAGGAAGGCTTGAGGAAATCCCGGCTGAAGAAGGTTACCCAGCTTACCTCGCCGAGCGGATAGCTGGACTCTATGAGCGGGCTGGAAGGGTTGTCGCGCTTGGGAGGGAGAGGAGGGTTGGGTCGGTTACGATCATGGGAGCTGTTTCGCCTCCTGGAGGAGACTTCAGCGAGCCTGTAACTTCGACGACCCTGAGGTTCGTTGGAGCTCTCTGGGCCCTTGACACCGAGCTGGCCTATAGGCGCCACTTCCCAGCGATAAACTGGCTTAGAAGCTTCACGAAGTATACCGAGGTTCTCGAAGAATTTTGGAAGAACCTTGAGCCCGACTGGCGGAGATACAGGGAGAGGGCTTTGGAGATCCTCGAAGAGGCTTCGAGGCTTGAAGAGATCGCCAGGGTGATCGGGGAGAAGGCGCTTCCAAACGAGCAGAGGCTGATACTCTTAACGGCGGACATAATCAAGGAAGGATTCCTCGTCCAGAACGCGTATCACAGGGTAGACACCTATTGCCCTCCTGAGAAGCAGGTCAAGATCTTGAAGACGATAACAGGCTTCTATGACTTAGCCGCCCCGCTCGTCAAGAGAGGAGTTCCAGTCGATAGGATTAGAAACCTCCGAAGCGTCTTAGAGCTTCTCAGGCTTAAGGAGAGGGAGAGGCTTGAGGAGATTGACGAGGTTTTCGAGAGGCTTAAGAGCGATCTAGAGGATCTGAGAAAAGAGTACGAGGCTGCGGAGGTGAGCTAGATGAAGCTCTCGGAGGAGAAGGCTGGAATAGTTTACAGAACGGTCAGGGAAGTTAGAGGGCCGCTTCTCTTCGTCGAGGGAGTTAAGGGAGCCCGATATAATGAGGTCGTTGAGGTCAAGCTCACCGATGGATCGGAGATAATCGGAACGGTTCTAGACGTTTATGAAGATAGGGCAGTGATCCAGGTTTTCGGCCACACGGAGGGCCTTAGCCTAGACGTGGCCGTAAGATTCACTGGAGATGTCATGCGGATACCTCTCTCCGAGGATCTAATAGGCAGGGTTTTCAACGGAAGCTTCAAGCCCCTCGATGGGCTACCTGAGCCGATTGGATACGAGAGGAGAGAGGTCTTCGTCTCGGTGATAAACCCAGCTGCGAGAGAGCCTCCAAGCGAGTTCATGCAGACGGGAATCTCCGTGATCGATGGAATGAACTCTCTGGTTCGAGGTCAGAAGCTTCCGATATTCTCGGAGGCTGGCTTGCCTCATAACGTCATGGCAGCTCAGATAGCGAGGCAGTCAACGATCCTAGGAGCGGAAGAGGAGTTCGCGGTCGTCTTCTGCGCCATGGGAATAAAGCATGAGGAATACGAATATTTCAAGAGGGAATTCGAGAAGACAGGAGCATTAGATAGGGCTGTCATGATACTAAACCTCGCAAATGATCCCGTGATCGAGAGGATCATCGCTCCGAGAATAGCCTTGACGATCGCCGAGTATCTCGCATTTGACCTCGAGATGCACGTCCTAGCAATC
>CAYXHS010000081.1:0-4594 GCA_964465105.1 uncultured Nitrososphaeria archaeon | reverse complement strand
GAACCCCTGTAAAGCGGGTCTGCAGCCCGCCGCCTAGCCGCTCGGCCACCCGGGCGTATTCTCCTGTTGGATACGTTGATGTTAGGGGTTTTTGAAGATTACGCATTTCTTTAAAACTCGGTTGGCTGAGAGGTTTGGTGGGCGGCTTGAGGAGGAGAAGTGTATTAAGGCTTTTGAGGAATAGGAGGAGCGTCAGGGTCTTTAAGAGGTCTAGGATGTCGGATGAGGTCGCTAGGCTGATCGTTGAGGCTGCGGTCAGGGCTCCGACCTATTCATATCTCCAAGCCTACTCGATAATACAGGTCAGAGATGAGGGACTTAGAGAGCAGGTTGCGGAGCTTTGCGAGGGCCAGGATGAGCTTATAAAGAATGCCGCGGCTATCTTCCTCGTCTGCGCAGATCTCAACAGGACTAAGAGGCTTCTAGATCTTCTCGGCCACAGCCATGTTCTCAGATCAGATAAGCATCCGATAGAGTCCATCTTTGCGATATTTGACGCTGGGCTTCTCGTAGCCTTCATGATCTTAGCCGCTGAAGCTCTCGGATATGGGTCAACCATCCTAGATTACCCGCTCGTGTATCCGAGAGAATTTTCCAGGGTCTTTCAGCTGCCTAGGGGAGTAACCCCCCTAATCCTTCTCTGCGTGGGCGAGCGGGGAGAATCGCCTCCCCTTAGACCTAGGCTTCCCCTCGAGCTCATCTTCTTCCGAGATAGGTATAGGGAGGCTTCAGACGATGTTCTCGGAGGCTATCTCAGGAGGCTGGAGGAAGCGATGAAGAGAGAGGATTACGTGAGGAAGTATGTGGGCTTGGACATGGATTATCTAGAGTATCTTAGGCTGAAGACCGGGCTGGATGACGCCTCCAAGAAGCTTTACGACGCCGTGGAGAAGTACTTGAAGGAGAACCTCATGAAGTTCTAGCGAGGAGCGCGCGAGCATCATCAATTTAAGTGACGTGACCTGCTTCTATGAGGGTATGGAGGAGGCGGTCAGGATACTCTCAAGCTATGCGAGGATCGTGAACGATGTGCTTGAGAAATACGTTCCGAGAGCGGTCGATGAGAATTGGCTTAAAGACCTCTTCGGAGAGGCGGAATACAAGTATGAGCTGGAAGCTCTGAACAAGAGCATCTTCGAGCCCTTCTGGGATCTAGCGGATAGGGGTGGGAAGAGATGGAGACCCGCACTAATGCTCATGATCTATGAGGCTCTCGGAGGGGATCCCAAGGAGATAGCTCCGCTCTCCGTGATACCTGAGGTGATTCATAACGGAACCTTGGCGGTCGACGATGTCGAGGATGGAAGCGAGTATAGAAGGGGGAAGCCCTGCATTCATAGGATCTATGGAGAAGATATAGCGATAAACATGGGCAACACGATGTATTATCTTCCCCTCATGCTTCTCAGAAAGCTGAACCTAGAGCCTGAGAAGAGGCTCAGGATCCTCGAGGAATACGTTGAGATGATGCTTAAGCTGAGCTTCGGCCAAGCCATGGACATAGCTTGGCACAGAGGACTAGTAGAGAACGTGGATGAGAAACAGTATCTCCAGATGACCTTATTCAAGACTGGAGCGCTGGCAGGCTTCGCTGCAAAGCTAGCAGCCATAATGGCTGAGGTTCCCGAGGACAAGGCTAGGCTCGCTCAGAGGTTCGCCGAGCTCATCGCAGTCGCCTTCCAAATACAGGATGACATCTTGAACGTCGTCGGAGATGAAGCGAAATACGGTAAGGAGATTGGAGGAGATATAACCGAAGGAAAGAGAACCTTAATGGTGATCCACGCTTTAAGAAACCTTCCTCCAAGAGATGCGAGAAGACTCAAGGAGATACTTGACATGAAAACCAACGACAGGAAGTTCATCGGGGAGGCCATAGAGCTCATGAAGAAGGCTGGAAGCATAGAATACGCCAAGCAAATTTCAAGAAGCCTCGCCGAGAAAGCTCTCAAAATTCTGAAGGAGCTGTTACCAGAAGAGGAGAAGAGAAGAAAACTCGAGTCGCTTGCAAACTTCTTGATAACGAGAGAATATTGAGAGGATTGTAGATCGAAGTATAGCTGAAACTCGTATGGATGCGGTCTCATCTCCGCCTCGGTGATGTCCCTTCTCTATCAGCTTCTCTATGACATCGCTGCTCATCGCAGGCTTGAGGTACTCATTATCCGACCCCAGCTCCTCAGCTGCTTCCCACTTTATCCCTAGGAAGCGACTTTATCCCAAGAGCCCGCCGCTTATCCTCAAACATCAAGTATATGTTCTCATCTATCGGGATGTTTGTGGATGGGCTGAAGATCATTCCCAAGAGCAAGAGGCCCTTTGAGCGGCTTTATCATCAAACCTCGGTTACGACGGAGGGCTGGGGCAAGTTTTCTCGGTAAAGTTTATCCCCGAAAATTTTCATTCTATTCTCATGAGCTCTGAGGTGAAGTTTGAGGTAGTCGAGGTTAAGATTCCAGAGGGGTGCAACGTCATCTTCGGGATCACACACTTCATCAAAAGCGTTGAAGACATCTACGAGGCTTTCGTCAACACGGTCCCCCAGGCCAAGTTCGGGCTTGCATTCGCTGAGGCGAGCGGCCCCTGCCTGATTAGGCATGAGGGGACTGACGAGGAGCTGAGGAAGCTTGCGGCTGAAACGCTTCTGAGGATCGGGTGCGGTCACACCTTTATAGCCTTCATGAGGGACATGTATCCGATAAACGTCATGCAGAGGCTTAAGGCCGTTCCAGAGGTCTGCACGATCCTAGCGGCCACCGCGAATCCCCTCCAAATAGTTGTAGCTGAGACCGATCAAGGGAGAGGGGTCGTCGCGGTGGTTGATGGGTTTAAGCCTAAGGGGATAGAGGCTGAGGAGGATATCAAGAAGAGGAGGGAGTTCTTGAGGAAGATAGGATACAAGTTCTGACCCAGGTTCTACGTTAAATATGAGCTGCTTTTGGTGAATAGTTGTGCATGAATGGGCTTTGGCGGAGGCCGTGATCTCCGCGGTTTCTAAGATAGCTGAGGAAAGAGGGCTGAGGAAGGTTGTCGAGGTTAAGATCAAGATCGGGGAGCTTCAGCAGATAGACCTGGAGGCTTTCAAGCTCGCCTTATCCCAGCTATCTCAACAATATTCCATGGATGTGAGGTTCGAGTTTGAGTTCGAGAAGGCGGAGTTCAGGTGCAAGGCCTGTGGAAACCTATGGCCATTCAACAAGGATGAGCTTAAGCCCGAGGAGCAGGAGGCGGTTCACGTCATCCCAGAGGTCGCTCATGCATTCCTCAGGTGTCCTAGGTGTAATAGCCCAGATTTCAAGATCGTTAAGGGAAGAGGAGTCTGGATCGAGAGCCTCAGGGGCGAGAAGTGATGCTTGACCCTAGGCTCAGCGTAATAAATGAAAGGCTCAGCGAGGTCAAGAGGATAATAGCCGTCGCGAGCGGGAAAGGAGGAGTTGGGAAAAGCCTGATAGCCTCAGCCTCGGCTTTGATACTCGCTAAAAGAGGATTTAGGACGGGGTTGCTCGACCTAGACTTCACGAATCCTTCAAGCAGCGTGATCTTGGGGGCCAGATCGCTTTATCCTGTCGAGGATAAAGGAGTAGTTCCGCCGAAGATCTCAGGAGTGGAGTATATCTCGATAACCTTCTTCGCGGGAGATGAGCCTTCTCCGCTTAGAGGCGAGGATGTGACGAACGCCTTCATAGAGATTTTAGCCCTAGTGAGATGGAGCCCTCTAGATTACCTAATCCTAGACACTCCTCCAGGGCTTGGCGACCTCCTCTTAGACCTCTTGAGGCTGATCAAAAAGCTGAGCTTCCTGGTGGTGACGACCCCCTCTAAGCTCTCCTTGGAAACCGTTAGAAAGCTGATACTTCTCCTCAGATCTGTGAAGGCTCCGATAATCGGCGTGGTCGAGAACATGCTCATGGACAGCTCCCAATCCCTCGAAAAGGAGATCATGAAGCTGGATGTCGAGTTCCTAGGATCGATACCATTAGACTCAGGAGTCGAGAAGGCTCTTGGAGATCCTGAAAAGCTCCTCGAGACGAAGTTCGCTAAAAAGCTCTCAGAGATATTGAACGCCATCCAATAGACTGTGAATCGCTCATGGAGTATTCTAAATCCTAAACCCCGATAACCCTGAAGCCGATCACCTCTCATACCACGCCTCTCTTAAGGTTCTGCATCTAACCTCCGTGAACTCGGAGACCGCGTCAACGAGCTCTCTGGTCTTCTCGAGAGAAGGCTCTGGAAGCCTGTTCCCATAATTGTCATATCCGATCACAACGAAGATCGGCTGAATTCTCCGAATCCAGTAAACGAACTCGTTTAAGTCGAAGTCCAGGATGGGCTCTATGACCAGAGCCTTGTATTCATGATCTAAGCTCGCCATAGCTTCAAGCCTGTCAGGCGGCTGAGGAGCCCTCGAGATCCCCTGAAGAAACCTGTTCGTCTCGACCGTCGCCCCCAAGACGACGTTATCCCCGAAATCGAACTCCGCATATCGTTTAGGGTTCTTTGTGAGGAAGAGGAACGACGTGGATCTATTTCTCGACACGTTCTCGAGAACCTTCAGGATCCATTCCCTCGGAACCCAGTCGCCGAAGAGGTC
>CAYXHS010000080.1:0-4604 GCA_964465105.1 uncultured Nitrososphaeria archaeon | reverse complement strand
TGAAGATGGATTCGCAGATCCTCGCGGGAACCTCGTCCGTGAAGTTCGGATGCCATATCCTCGTCCACCAAATTACCTCAGGAGGAACATATGGGAACGCTCTGGGGACCATTATCTCGACCTTGAAGAATCCCCCTTCATACAGTCCCTCGCCTATTATCACTCCCCTGTAGTAGGTCAGCTGATTGTTCACTATATCGAAGGTCGGCTCATTTTCCCTCATGAGCTTATACTCTAACGCCAGCCTCCTATTCCATAGAGCCTCAGGAAGCTCAGTTCTCAAGCCTATATCCCTAGATCTGAAAAGCCACGTAATTAATCTTGAGCGAAAATCGGGGGAGAATCTAAAAGTTTAGGAGAATTGGGGAAGCTATCCTCCAACGGTTCTAGTAATCAGTATGAGCTTATCACCATCCTGAGCGCCGATCGACTCCAGGGTCTCCGTGTCCTTAAGCGCCCTGCCCCTAAAGGTTAGCCTCGTGGTGTCGGGTGGAAGTTTCTTCATGGCGCAGACCTTCGCCCTGATGGCTCCTATCGTCGTGGTAGGCGAGACCTCAAGCTCTATGGGGCTTCCCCCACCGATGGCTGGAACGATCCTGATCTTCATAACCCAAACCTCCTATCTAGAATCTATCCTCAAGACACCATATATAAACGTGTCGGAAGAAAGCTCCTCGCATTCAGCTCTCGGAAATCTCAGCGAAGCACCGTTTAGAGCTTTAAACGCCGTTGGCCAACATCTTTCCGCCGGTCAGATCATAGCTTTGAGAATTGTTAAGCGTTAAATTCCCCCTAAATGTTACTTTTCTCAGCATGAGAGCTAGGATATATCCGCTGGCTTTAGGCAAGATCATCAAACATGCAATAAGCAACTTGGAAAGAGAAGTCGCTGGCCTCCTCATAGGAAAACATCTGAAGAGAAATGACATCCTGGAGGTTTGGGATGCGATCACGGGAGATCAGAAATCCACCCCAGGCTTCGTCTACCTAGAGGAAGATACGATCGCGGCCGCGGCGGAGTGGGTTCTCAGGAACAGGCCTGGATTATATATCGTCGGATGGTATCACTCTCACCCAGGCTTCAGCATATTCCTCTCAGCGATAGATATCGAGACTCAGAAGATGTATCAGAGGATGTTTCCGAAGGCGATAGCCCTCGTCGTGGATCCGCTGAAGTATGCTCAAACTAGGAAGCTTAAGGACCTCAAGTTCAGCGTCTTCAGGATAAACTCGAAGGGCCAGGTGACTCAGGTAGCCGTCTCCATCGGGATCCAGAGGCAGAAGCTTCTAGAAAGCACCCTCAGGGGGATCGAGACCATGGAGCTGAAATATATCAAAACGAGGCGGCCGCCGCTCCCTCGAGAGGAGCTTTCGATGGAACCCGAGTATGGAAACAAGATAGGGGGCTCCCTAAGCTCTCTCCTAAAAAAGGTCAAGGATAAGGTCAGCTTCCAGCCCTAGGGCTTAAAATAAAAGGTTTTAAGCTAGAAGGTTTAGGGAAAGGTCGGAGAAATGCCAGATTCTAAGGGATTCAGGTATAAGTCTAGAAGCCTGCTGACTAAGCCTACTGGAGCTAGGCAGGGCCCTAACCCAGAGATATATCTGCAGGAGTTCCAGCCAGGCGACAAGGTCGCTATCAAGATAAACCCCTCGGTGCACAGGGGTGCTCCTCATAGGAGGTATCACGGCAGGATCGGCGAGATCTTGGAGAAACGTGGAAGAGCTTACCTCGTGAGGGTTAGGCTTGGAGAGAAGTTTAAGCTCCTGACCGTTCTCCCAGACCATCTGACAAAATGGAGCGTGTGATCATCCATGGTCAGGAAGATAATTTCTCGCACACCCTTATCCCTTCCAGAAGTCGAGCGGGCTCTCAGCAGCAACGATGCTGAGCTAAGCACCCTACAGCAGAGGGTCCTAAATTACGTCAGGAAATACTCCAAGCTTCCAGCGGAAAAGGCTGAAAACCTGATCAAGGAGCTCATGGAGAAGTTCGAGCTCACGAGGGAGGAAGCCGTCCAGATAGTCGATATATGCCCGACCCACGTGGAGGAGCTCAGATCGATTTTAAGCGGGTATAAGAGGCTGGTCCCCTTCCTTCTATTCTCCGAGGAGAAGCTTCAAGCGATCATAAACCTCGTCAAGGAATATCTGAAGGAAGAAGAGTAGTGTTCATCTACTCCTGGGCGTGAGAGATATTGGTCAGGCAAAAGAAATACGAAGACTTTGCATACGTTCTAGACGTTTTCCCGGCCTCAGAATACAGGGCTCAAGTGCCCAACATAATAGTCCATAGAAACGAGTTCGTCGCTCAGCTATTGGGAGAGGAGTTCTTCACTTTGCTGGAGGCAGCCGTTCCGAGAGACCATAAACCCACCGTCGGAAGCAGGATATACATAGGGAAAGATGTGCCCAGAAGCGTCCTGAGGATCTTGAGGAGGATAAACTACGAGGACTTGACAGCAGGTTCAAGGATGGCCCTAGAAAACGTCATCTTAAAGATCCTCCAGGAAAATGAGAAGCGCTTCGTCGACTTCTTCAACTCCGCTAGGCCCGTAACCCCGAGAATGCACGCTCTCGAGCTGATCCCAGGCATCGGAAAAAAGATAGCCATGAAGATAATCTCGGAGAGAAACGTGAAACCCTTTGAAAGCTATGAGGATCTGAGGAAGCGGGGAGGCGTTCAAGATCCGGTTAAGGCTCTCGCCCAGAGGATCCTCGAGGAGCTCAGCAATCCAGAGGAGAAGTATAGGCTCTTCGTGAGGGCTCCGATATTCAGAGCATCGACGGCATGAAGAGGATCAGGAGAAGGATTCTAGGCCAACATTTTCTCACAAATCCGAGGATTTTGGATGAGATGATAGAGTATGCGGGGCTCTCGAGATCGGATGTGGTTCTCGAGGTGGGAGCTGGAAGGGGAGAGCTTACCAAGAGGCTCGCGGAGAAGGCTGGAAAGGTTATAGCTGTCGAGATCGATCCAAGCTTCACATCAGACCTTCAAGCTCTGGCAGAAGCTTGCCCAAACGTGGAGCTGATTATAGGGGATGTGCTGAAGGTAAGGCCGACGGGATTCAATAAGGTGGTCGCGAATCCGCCATATAGCATATCCTCGAAGCTCGTTGAATGGCTCATAGAATCAAAACCCGAGCTCATGGTTCTAACCCTCCAGAGGGAGTTCGCCTCCAAGCTCGTCGCGAGCCCAGGGTCCCCGAAATACCTCTACATCTCGGTCGTCTCAAGCTTAGCCTACGACTCCAAGATACTCAGAACAGTTCCCAGAAGCTTCTTCAACCCCCCTCCGAAGGTCGATTCGGCCATGATCTTAATGAAGAAAAAAGCCGAGATCCCAGAGCTTAAGGATTCCTGGAAGAAGTTTTGGAAGATGCTCTTCACTAGGAGAAGGCAGTTGGTCAGGAAGGTTTTAGCGGGCATGCTTAGAAGGGGGCTCATCGATGAGAGCGGCTTCAAGAATATCCCAGAGAATCTCCTGTCGAAGAGGGTCTTCCAGCTAGCCCCAAATGAGCTCCTAATGTTGGCCGAAACCCTGAAGCCATCTTAACGCGGATGGGAAGCCTAATTAAGTGGTTTTTCACCCTAGCCTGGGATGAAGGCGAAGAACTGGCGAGCACCTGAGAGGCCCTACACTAGAGCAGATTATATCGCTGGCGCTCCTCAGCCCAGAATAGCCAAATACAATATGGGAAAATATTCTGATGATTATCAGTATGAGCTTCTCCTAGTTGCAAAGGAGGATATGCAGATAAGGGATGTTTCTCTCGAATCCGCGAGGATCGCCTTAACTAAGCATCTCTCCTCAGCCCTAGGAAGCGAAGGATTCTATGCCGAGCTCAAGGCTCATCCTCATCACGTCCTAAGAGAGAATAAGATGATATTCGGCGCTCATGCGGACAGGCTTCAGGAAGGAATGAGAAGAGCGTTCGGGAAGCCCGTTGGGAGAGCTGCCAGGGTGTCGGAGGGATCTCCGGTCTTTAGGGTGCTGGTAAACGAGAACGGGCTTCAAGCCGCTAAAAGGGCTCTTGACCTCGCCTCAAAGAAGCTTCCGAAAAGCTATCGGATCGTGATAAGAAGGCTCGAGAAGAAGGCGGCTTGAAGAGGCTGAAGATATTCTCGGATGGATGCTCCAGAGGGAACCCTGGACAAGCTGGAATAGGCTACCTGATATACGATGAACGCGGCGAAATAATCTCTGAGCAATCATGCAAGATAGGAATTAGAACGAATAACGAGGCAGAATATATCGCCGTGATAAGAGCGGTCGAAGAGGCCATCAGGCTGGGAGCAGCCGAGGTCGAGGTCTTCTCCGACAGCGAGCTTCTCGTAAAGCAGGTCAGGGGCGAGTACGCTGTGAGAAGCGATAGGCTTAAACCGCTTTATCAGAAGCTCATCGATCTCTCTCAATCTCTCGAAAGATTTGAGATCAAGCACATTAGAAGGGAGGAGAATGAAAGGGCTGATAGGCTTGCGAGGCTCGCCATAGCCTCCAAGTAGAAGAGCGCTATCTTCTCAGATCTAGGGTTGCGATCCGCTCCAAGATCAAGAGCAGTATGGCCTCATACCTGCTCTGAGCTTGAACAGATTTAACCTCA
>CAYXHS010000079.1:0-4613 GCA_964465105.1 uncultured Nitrososphaeria archaeon | reverse complement strand
GACCGCTTTAAGCTCGGCCGCCGGTAAGGTCTCATATTCTCCTGAGAGGAGGAAGAAGAACGCTTTCATCACGCCTTCTCTGCCAGCTCGTCGGAAAACAGCTTTGCGACGGAATACTTCGAGTATTTGCTCGGTATCGTGTCTGATGAGATTATCTCGTCTGCTCCAGCGTCGAGTATCCTTTTCGCGGCGTCGCCCACCATGAGACCATGAACGCATGCCGCGATTATCCTGTGCGCTCCCATCTCCTTTATCACCTTCACGAGCTCAGCCATGGTTCCTCCCGTGCTTATTATGTCGTCCACGACCAGGACGTTTCTCCCTCTCTCGATCTTCTCGAGCTCAACAGAAACCTCTCCAGTAACCTTGTCCCTAGTTGATCTCGCGACCGAGTAGCTTGTCTGAAGCTTGTTCGCTACCGCTTTGGCCATGCTTTCGCCCTTCTTGCCGACCGAGACCACGATCAAGTCTTTCACAGCCATCCTCCCTACATAATCAGCTAAAACCTCTTCAGCTCTGAGATCCGTCAGCGGGATCGGGGAGCTCTCAGCAACCCAGGGTGAATGCATGTTCACCGTATATATCCTCTCATATCCAGCTGACTTCATGAGCTTGAGAAGAGCGTTTAAGCTCACCGCCTCTCCCTCAAGAAACCTTCTATCCTGCCTGGCGTAAGCCAGGTATGGGGCTGCGAGGGATATCGACCTGGCCCCAAGATCCAGAGCCGTTTCACCTAGGAGATATGCTTGAAAGATATGTCTATCCTGCGGGGGATGCATCCCCTGAACTATGAGCAGGTCTTCTCCTTTAACCTCCTCGGGAAATCGGATATAGCTTTCGCCATCGGGAAAAAGCTTGTGCTCGACCTTCATGAGCTTAAGCCCAGCTAGCTTGGCGATCTTCTCAGCGAGATAGGCTGAGGCTGGTCCCCCAACAACTATCATGGAAATCCTCCCGCCGCCCACAATTTTTGGTTTATCCCTCATGTGAGGTTAAATATGAGCGCTCGAGAATTCTCTGGAAACCGCATGCGCTGGTCATGGGATGAGCTAATAGGAGACAGGCTGGGAAACCTGTATCGAAGAATTCGAGCCCTCTTCACGGACAAGCCTAACAAGTTCAGCTGGATCGATGAGATGGTCGCTGGATCCAGTCAGCCCGTCAACATGAATCAAATTAGATGGGTTAAGGATCAGGGGATAAGCGTGGTGATCTCGTTGAACGAACGCCCCCTCCCGAGAGAATGGATCACGAGGTTTGGGTTCGAGTATAGGCATGAGCCGCTTCCAAATCACGCTGTCCCCGAGCCTGAGAGACTGAAGCAGATAGTTGACATAATCTTGGACGCCGTGGCCGAGAAGAAAAAGGTTCTAGTTCACTGCGCCGCTGGGATCGGGAGAACTGGAACTGTGTTGGCCGCATATCTGGTGGCTCGCAAGGGATTGTCGGGGGAGGAAGCGATAAGGGAAGTTAGAAGGGTGCGGGGAAGATCGATTGAGCGTAGGCAGGAGCTGGCCGTCCTAGCTTTCTCCAAATGGTATCGTCAACTGTCTAGATCTGCTCCTTTATCTGCTTGATCACCGATGCGCCTATCCCTGGAACCCTCATAAGATCTTCTGGGGAGGCTGACCTAAGCTTCTCGATCGAGGTATATCCAGCCTGATAGAGTGCTCTCGCCCTAACCCTACCTATCCCGCGGAGCCTGACAAGCGGTAAGAGCTCCTCCTTTACGCCATGCCTTATCCGCTCGCTGAGATCCTCATACGGCTTTACGAGCTCCCTGTATCCAGCTATCTTCGCTATCTGAGACGCCGCGTAAGCTATCCAGCTCGAAACCTCCCTTAGCGCCGCCAGGTCTCCAGGCTGAACACCAAACCTATCATAGATCTCAGCCTCAGGAACCTCGTTGATCCAAGCCTCTAAGACCAAAGCGATCCTAACGGCATCCATATACTCGTCGTAGAATTCTTCGCTGGGATCTGGAGGAGCTATCATCAAGCCGTCGATCCTCCGCTCAACCTCTTCCTCGAGCAGATGTGGGGAGAGCCTTTTCATCGGGATTCTTGGAACGTCTGGGGTTAAGGCTAGGGAGTGGAGAAGGCCGAATACTGAGATTCTTTCAGCTTCCCTGTACATCTCGAGAAGCTTCACAGCCGTCAGCGGGTCTATGTATAGCTGGGAGACCCTTCTCCCGAGAGGGGTTGCCCTGACATCGCTTCCAAACACTTCGATCAGGTCAGCTGACCCGAGAAACTCTAGGACGCTTATCACCATCCCTTCTATCAGGTGAGCTCCGTAAACGTGCGCTAGGAAGGTTGATTCGAAGAACTTGAGCAACCCATCTATCGTGGATGCTTCATCGGAGGCTATCAGGGCTAGGACATGCGATCTGAGATGCTTTTCGGAGGCGAGCTCGCTCCTAATCCTCTCAGGCTGACCGAGAACATATCTTCTCATCACATATTCCCTCTCATCCCTTCTCCTAACGATTATCGCCGAATATCCAACCTCATCGAATCCAGGTCTCCCAGCTCTTCCACAAAACTGCTTGTATTCCAAGACTGGAATCAGCTGATACCCGTATCCGGGCTGATATCTCCTGACCTCGGTTATCAAGACGAGCCTGGCTGGAAGGTTTACTCCTGCTGCGAGGGTTGGGGTTGCGACGACCGCTTTCAAGGCTCTGGATCTGAAGGCTTCTTCTATTATGGATCTATGAGCATGCGAGAGTCCAGCGTGATGGAATGCCGCGCCCCTCATTACGAGCTGAGCTAGGTTCTCCGAAAACGAGCTTCTATCCACCTCCAAGATCCTCTCAGCATATCTCTCAAGCCTCTTCCAATCCTCTGAGCCTATCAGCTCTATCCTCTCGCTGAATGCTTTCGCGAGCCTCGCGGCATACTTCTCGGCCCTGCTTCTGGTGAGGGCGAAGACGAGGGCTTGACCGCCCTCTGAGACCACGTTGAGGACTGCGTTAGCCATGAGGTTCTCATCCATAGGCTTAAGCTCCAAGCTCTCTCCATTCGGGAACTCGAGTTTCCTCCCGTGCAGGATCCCCTCCTTAAGCGGGACCGGCCTCCACTCAGAGACCACGGGCTCCGCGTCAAGCCACTCAGCTATCTCCTCAGCGTTGCTTATCGTCGCGCTCAACCCTATTAGCTGAGCGTCTGGAAGCCTTCTCCTGAGCTTCGTTATCACCATCTCAAGGGTTGGCCCCCTATCCGGCTCTCCGAGGAGGTGAAGCTCGTCGAAGATCACGAGGCTTAGATCATTCATCCAGGGGGCGTTGTGCCTGAGGAGGCTATCCGCCTTCTCGTTCGTCGCGACTATCACGTCATAGTCCGCAAGCCAGGGATCCGATGAGTCATAGTCTCCCGTCGAGATCGCTGCCTTGAAATCCGTTCTCCTGCAGAGAAGCTTTCTGCAGTCTTCTATCTTCTCGGATGCGAGAGCTCTGAGCGGCACGAGATACAGGACTTTTCCACCTCTCGCGAGGTGATTTGATGCGGCCATGAGGGCTATCGCGGTCTTCCCTGAGGCTGTAGGGGTCGCTAAGACCACGTTCTTTCCATCCAGCACTCCAGCTTGAATCGCCTTCGCTTGAGGCGGATATAGCTCGATTATCCCTTCATCCTTTAGATTCTCCTTCATGAACTTCGGTATCGGAAGCTCGTCGACCAGCACTCTCGGCTTCACCTTCATCAGGTCAGCCTGTAGACCCCTGGCTTCGGGCTGAATATCTTTCCATCGGACAGGAGCCTGCTTAGAAGCTTGTTTATCTCCGCGTCGGTGAATCCCTTCTCCCTTAGGGCTTCCCTTATCTCCTCGTCCTCAGCATAACCCTTCTCCTCCTGAAGCTCCTTGATCGTGTCAAGCATAGTGACGAACTTGTCTCGAACGCTCTTAGGCTTCCCAGTCAGGATGACATCTATATCGGGTTTACCCGTCTCAACATCTATACCGACCTCCGACAGGCTCCGCTTCATCAGGTCTATCACGTCCAAGACATCTTCTTCGGTGACGTATTCTCTTAGAGCTGCTCTAGCCCTGGCCTCCGCGAGCCTTATCAGGGACTCAAGCTGCCTCGCCGTTATCGTAACCGTTGAAGTCTGCTGATAAATGGATCTCATCTGGAGGTAGAATTCCTTGATGAGCTTGGCCGCGGTCGGGGTGAGCTCAGGCTGAATCCGCCTAGCATAGGCGATGTACTTTCTCAGGATCTCAGGCTTGATGGGCGGAGAAGTCACGGCAACAGACTTCGATTGAAGCCCCAAGATGTGATCCGTAAGCCTCTCATCCCTCTCCCGATGAGGCTCATCCCTCAAGATGAATATCAGGTCGAATCTCGAAAGAATCGTTATCGGGAGATCGACGTTGTCCGTAAAGCTCCTGTAAGGATCATATCTTCCGAGAACGGGGTTGGCGGCCGCGAGTATCGATGTCCTAGCGTTCAGGGTCGCCACGATCCCGCCCTTCGCTATGCTTATCGTCTGCTGCGCCATCGCCTCATGGATCGCAACCCTATCCTCAGGCCTCATCTTATCAATCTCATCTATGCAGGCGACCCCCATGTCGGCCAAAACGAGCGCACCGGCCTCAAGCATCATCCCCCC
>CAYXHS010000078.1:0-4690 GCA_964465105.1 uncultured Nitrososphaeria archaeon | reverse complement strand
ATCTGCACACTGCGGTGAAAAGCCCATGCATTTTGATCCTTTTCACGATCCACTTCAGAGCCTCCGCCAGCAAGCTCCAATAAACCTTCCCAGCTAGCCGTCTACTTCCATGAGATTTTAGACCGGCCCTCCAGAATTTTCCGACCTCAGCGCCGATAAAATGATACACTATGCTGGATCTTTCGTCGAGCAGTATGCTCAAGGGAATCAGGAACGGCTTGCTCCCAGCATCTAGGTTGACATAAATGCCAGACCACACGGTTGGAAGGCATACGGGATATAGCAGCGGCTTTATGAAACCGGCTGTATTCTTGAGCAAAATCCGATTCAGCAGAAAGTAATCGTCGAAGAAGGGCTTTACTCCGAGCTCTCTTTCAAGCCTTTTAAAGTTCGGCTTTGAGCTGCAGATGAGGGTTACCTTGTGGCCATGCTCTTTTAATGCTTCGGCGATCACCAGGGCTTCATGCTGGCCTCCGCCCACACCATTTCCAAGTCCTAGGAAAGCTACCGTGGCCCTCCTCAACCCATTCGATCACCCATTCTCATCCATCATCACGGTGATCCACCCAATCCTATCGCTGCAAACTTTATCCCTTGGAAATCCTTTGGATCGTAAATTCTTCTACAGTCTAATAACGCTGGATTGCGCATAAGCTTTAGCAAGGTTTCCGCCTTCAATCCCTTATACTCAGGCCACTCGGTCGCGAGGACGCATAAGTCCGAGCCTCGTAGACATTCCTCGACGCTCCACGCATATTCCACAGAATCTCCTAGGATTTTCCGAGCATTCTCGACGGCTTTAGGATCATGAGCTTTGACCTTCGCCCCCTTTTCGAGGAGCTTCTCCAC
Source organism: uncultured Nitrososphaeria archaeon (assembly GCA_964465105.1). Classification (GTDB taxonomy): domain Archaea; phylum Thermoproteota; class Nitrososphaeria_A; order Caldarchaeales; family Wolframiiraptoraceae; genus Wolframiiraptor. The sequence goes on along the minus strand of CAYXHS010000078.1, from coordinate 3,841 downwards.
GAGCTTTATCGCTCTGGATTCTCTAACGTCGTCGGTTCCAGGCTTGAACGCCAGACCCAGTATCGAGATAATCTTGCCTTTTAGTCCGTTTAGCAGCTTCTCAGCGATGGAGACCGCGTGATCCACCTGCTCCTCGTTTATTTCTACTGCCGCTTTAACTAACTTCAAGTCTACTCCAAGCCTTTCGGCGAAGGAGATCAACCCTCGAGTATCTTTTGGGAAGCAGCTTCCACCCCAGCCCAATCCCGCTCCAAGGAATGACCTGCCGATCCGCTTATCCAGCCCAATCCCATCCATGACCACGTTCACGTCCGCCCCCGGAAGCTTCTCACATAGGCGGGCGATCATGTTCGCGAAGCTTATCTTCATGGCGAGGAAGGCATTGTTCGCGTATTTTATCAGCTCGGCGTTCACGGGACTCGTGATCATAATTTGAGGAAGCTCGTCGAAATAAAAGCTTCGATAAAATTCCATGAGTGCCTTCCCAGACCTTTCATCTATCGCGCCGATCACGATCCTATCGGGGTTCAAGGTATCTTCCACAGCCTTCCCCTCCCTCAGAAACTCTGGGTTGAAGCATAATCCGAACTCCGATCCGCACGTCTTCCCTGACCCTGACTCCAGCAACCCCTTTACCAAGCCTTCGGTAGTCCCAGGAGGCACCGTGCTCCTAACAACGACAAGGTGGTATGAGCTCTTATCCCTCAGGGCTTTGCCCACTTCCCTGCCGGCGCTCTCGACCTGTGAAAGGTCTACCGAGCCATCCTGCCTTTGAGGAGTTCCAACGCAGATAAAGGTTATCTCACTGTTCATAATCGCCTCTCGGAAGTCGCCCGTGGTCTTAAGGAGACCATTTGAGACCACTTTCCTCAGAAGGTCATCGAGACCATCCTCATATATGGGGGACCTGCCCTCAGCGATGAGCTTCCTTTTCCCCTCATCGACTTCGACCCCATAGACCTTGAAACCTCTGGATGCTAGGCAGGCTGAGAAGGTGAGCCCGACGTAGCCTAGCCCCACAACCGAGACCTTCTTCAATCTCTCACCCGCTCACTTGAGCCATATTGTTTCAAGAACCATTCAGCATATCTTTTCACCATCTCTTCTATGTTGACCCTTGGAGACCAGCCGAGAAGTTTTCTAGCCTTCTCGTTGCTTGAGTAGCTTATCAAAGCCTCGTGGGGCTTAAGCTCCTTCTCGATCACCTCAACCCTCCTCCCCAAAGCTTCCATCAGAAGCTCCGCGACCTTCAGAACGCTCACAGGTCTCCCGAACCCCAGGTTGAATATCTCAGATCGTCTAGCCTTTTCTCCCACCAAGATTGTCCCCTCGACCGCGTCGGCTATGTAGGTGAAGTCTCGTTCAGCGGGCTTAAAGACGCCGTCAACCCATTTTCCATAGACCTCGACGGGCTGACCGCTGATTATCCGCTCGGCGAAGATCCTGAAAACTATGTTTCTTCTGCATCGCTCTCCCACGACGTTGAAGTATCTGATGATCGGGCACTCGACCCCATAAGACTCGTTATACAGCTTACAGAGCCTTTCTCCGAAGAACTTGCTTAAGGCGTAGGGGCCTTTCGGCCTCGGATCCATGTCCTCCCTGAGAGGCGGAGGAGCGTCTCCATAGACGCTACTGCTTGATGCAAAGACGATCTTTGGAGAGGGGTCGCATGTTCTAGCTGCCTCAAGCATGTTCAGAACGCTGAGGTAATTGACCCTGAGATACTTGTATGGCTCATCTATGCTTAGCCTGTGAGACGCGATTGCGGCGAGATGATATACTAGTCTAACATCTTCTTCTCGAATCAGCTTCACTAGGGAATCGTAGTCGGTTACGTCTATCAGCGCGACCCTGAGATTCGAGCTCTTCGGATGGCCGACGAGGTAATGATAATTGTTTTCTGGAGGATTTGGCTTGCTTAAGGCGATTACCTTTTCCCCCAGCTCGAGAAGCTTCTCGACGAGGTGACTCCCGATGAAACCGAAGGCTCCAGTTACCAGTATCAACTTCTCTCAGCCCCTTATCGGCTCCCACCACTTAAAATATGGATTTGCCTACTATCTCGTAGGAGATTTTCATGGCCTCCCACAGGGTTTTGGGGTTTCCTATGTCGAGCCTGGGAGCCCCTTCAGGAAGCTTAACCGCCATCACCCTTCTCCCCCTCTCAATCAGCCTGCCTATCCCATCGGTTAGCTGAAGCTCTCCACCTCTCCCAGGGGGAGTCTCAGCGAGCGCTTCAAAGATCTCGGGCTCGAAGATGTATAGGGGTAAGATCGCGAGCTTTGACCAAGGTCTTTCAGGTTTCTCTTCAACCCTCCTAACCTCCCAAATATCAGCTTCTAAGCTTTCCCCACCGATAACACCATAGGGTCTTGGGTCGTCGACTTCCATGACGAGGAGAGTTGCTGACGCGTTCCACCGCTCATGAACTTCAAGCGGCATTTTAATGTGCGCAAGATCATCCGAGACTATGTATGTGTCTCCAGCATGGACTATGAAGGTCTCATCGATTAGGTTTCTCGCCCTCAGGACAGCGTCCCCAAAGCCTCTCGGCTCAGGCTGATTCAGGAATATTATGTTGCTTGCATCGATCATCTCGTAGAACCTTTCAAGCTCTTCAGCATACCTGTCCTTGTTCTTCTGCCTCAGAAAATCCAAGAAGCTCGAGTCTATCGTGAAGTGGTCCTCTATCGCCCGCTTCCCCCTTCCGACTATGATGAAGAAATCTCTTACACCTATCTCGAAGAGCTGCTCGAAGATCATCTGGATTAAAGGCTTCAAGAATATCTCCTCATCAGACCCCCTCGTGAATATCGGCAGCATCTCCTTCGGAATCTCCTTCGTCGCTGGGAGAAGCCTTGTCCCGAGCCCCGCAGCCGTTATGACCGCCTTCCTGACCAACGGCATAAGCCTCTGAGAACCACTAGATGCCAAACTATTTAACACCTCTCTAACCTCTATGATCCTAGACCATGAGAGCCTTGGGAAGCCGATGGAGCTGAAATGCACCATGCCCAAGATACTTCTCATAGCTCCTAGAATCGGGGGAGTCGGTGGGATAGCTCAGCACGTGAGACAGCTAGCGAAAAGGCTGAGCGAGGCGGGATGGGAAGTTCATCTTCTTTCATCGGAGACTATGGAGCTTTCGATGAGGAAAGGAGTCGCGAACATTGAGTATGCCTTCGCCTCAGCCGCGAAATGTTTTGGAGGAAGCTATGACATCGCTCATGGCCATAATCTCCCATCGATCCTAGCATTGAAATTTGTTCGAGCTAAAGCCAAGCTACTAACCCTGCATGGAGTATACTCGAGGCAGATCTCGCTTCTCCACGGAAAGCTCATCGGGCTCGCGGCGGAGCTCGCCGAGAAAACCACCTTGAAATGGGTTGACAAGGTTACGGCGGTCACCAGGCTTGCTGCAAGCTATTACAGGAGACTTGGGATCAAGGCTAAATACATCCCAAACGCGATAGACCTCTCCGAGCTGCCCACCGAGCGCAAGCGCATAACAACTCCCCAAATAACCTATCTAGGCAGACTATCAAGGGAGAAGGGGGTAGATCTCTTGATAGAAGCCGCCTCGATGGGATTGAAAGGAATAGTCATAGCAGGCGACGGCCCCCTAAGACCCCTCATCGAAAAAGCAGCCCAAAAAAGCTTAATCCATTATCTAGGCCCCCTACCGAGAAGCGAGGCCCTAAAGATACTTGCGGGATCCGATGTCGCCGTCCTTCCATCCAGAGCCGAGGGAGTCAGCACAGCCCTCCTAGAAGCCATGGCCCTAAAGATACCCATCGTCGCGACCAGGGTCGGGGGAAACCTCGAGGTCATAAGAGAT
>CAYXHS010000077.1:0-4708 GCA_964465105.1 uncultured Nitrososphaeria archaeon | reverse complement strand
TCAGTCTGGAGCGGCTGCCTCATCCCCCATGTGGGTTAGGGTAGGCTTACCTGATTTAAGTTTTTAGTCGTCGGCTGCCTCTTTTTCTTAGTGGCGTGGTTTCTGCTTGAATAACCTTTTTCTTCGTGTCTGTTTAGATATTTTCCCGTGTTAGGGGTTGGTGGTTTAAGGTCTTGAATAAAATCCTCCTCATCCTCATCTTAGTGATCCTAATTGTTGCAGGTGCCCTCGCGCTATTCCTCGTTTTCCAGCCCTTTGGTGAGCGATTGCCTGAGCCTAGCGGCCCATTCGCGCTCGGCGAATTGCTGATCAGCGAGGTTAAATATTCCGTTGATGGATCCGGCCCAAAGTTCGTTGAGCTTCAGGTCGTCGATTCATCTGGCTTGAATCTGGATGGATGGTATCTCACGACCCTTGACGGCGATAAGATCGAGCTTCCGAGTGTTATCGGCCTGAGGGATTTCGTTTACATTACCCTAGTGTTCGGTCCAGGTGAAGATGATCTTGACGCCTCGGATGGCACCGCCGTGATCTACGTTGAGGGTAAGGAGGAGGTCCTGGATGAGAACGGGGATGAGGTCGCGCTATATGATCCGAACAACAATCTGAGAGATTATATGCGGTATAAGGGCGGGAACGGTGATCCAGTTTTAGGCGGATGGAGCGAAGATGATCCAGGTCCAGTCGCCGAGCCAGGCAAGTCCGTTCAACTCCTCGGCGACGATCTGAACAGCAGCGCAAACTGGATATCCTCTCAGCCCAGCGGAGGTCTCCCAAACGTCATGGAGTTCACGATAGATGAGGAGATCTCGATAGTGGTCCATAATGGGAGACATAACGTCACGCGGGTTGAGAAGCTCAGAGGGCTTAGCCTGGAATTCACGCCGAAGCCTGGGATCAGCTTGAACAAGACTCAGAGAGAGAAGCTCAGAAAAATCTTCGAGAATGCTTGGAATTTCCTGAAGAAGGAAGGGTTTAATCCACCTCAGACAGCAGCCGATGGAAAGATCCACGTGACAGTCGGCCGAGCTCCATCTACTCAGAGAGCTAGAGGGGGGACATATGCCAACGGGACGATAGAGCTCGATTTGTCTGGAGACGAAATCATCGATCAGCAGATAATAACCCATGAGTTCATGCATCTTGTTCAGGCGAGAAGCGAAACTGATGGACGTGGGAAGTACATGCGCTGGCATCCGAACGAATATGGCATGTTCTTCGATGAGGGATATGCTGAGTACTTCGGCTATAAGAAGCTGGCTGAAGAGAAGAAGCTGGGTTGGCGGAATGTTTTGGATAGATTTGAGAAAAAGGGGCTTGGAGGTCTTGGAGCATTCCAGACGGATATCAACGTATTTACTGGGTGGCCTGAGGAGGGTTGGGGAAGGTATACCTCGGCGTTCTTGTTCATCAAGATGATAGCGGATAATTTTGGTCAGCATGTTCTCGTGGAAATGTATCGGGGAATAAGAAACTATGGAAATTGGAGCAGCAAGGATGCTCAAGACTCTATTGGAATAGAGCGAATGAACAGGTTCCTAGAATATGAGATGACCTTGTTCAAGGACGATATCCCCTATACGAGCTTCACCCAGCTCTACTATAAGTGGATCCAAGAAAATTACTTGGACAAGGAGTTCGGCGGAGACAAGATGTATAAGGGAATAGAGTTTCAGGCCAGAGCATATGAGGTAACCTACCGCGGCGGCAGGCTCGTCATAGACCGCGACCTTCCAAGCCAGGAGCTGAATGGGACGACGTTTCCACCTGCAAGGCCTCCTGGAAATCCGACGGATAGGGCTGATCTGAGCGAGTGGGGTGTCGATTACCTGAGGATCAAGGTCGAGACCGATAAGTGCTTCAAGATAACCTTCGATGGGGATGACCGCGGGAGATTCTTCGTCAAGGCGATCCAGATAATGGAGAAGGGTGGGAGAAGGTTTTACGAGGAGGAGGTCATGGCCCTCAATCAAGATCGCCAACAGGGGGTCATCGTCAAGCAGGATCCGAAGGAGAAGGGGCTTAAGGAGGTCGTCTTGGTGATGGCGAGGATCGGAAGGCCGCTCGGGGACAGCCTCGGGGGAAGGCTTCCATACACCGTGATCATCGAGCCCGTCAAGAAGTCTCCTCCGAAGCCTGCTCCAGGCTACAACCTATCAGCCTACATATACGTCAAAAACTGGACTGTTATAGAGTGGTGGACCGCGAAGCCGAAGAACGAGACTTGGATAACCCTAGACGGATATAAGCTATCGAGAAGCAGGGTCACCATAGAGCAAGGTCAGATCACCTCAAATGAGATCGAGACCTATCTCTATGAAAAGGAGAAGCCCAAGAGACTTGAGAAGTTCGAGTTCAAGTGCCCTGCGGCGCCAAAGGGCTTCGAGCTCAAGGGATGGGTCCTGGTAAAGAACTACCAGGTCGTCGAGATGCATGGAAAAACCACGCCGTCAGCCGCCGGCTTCGAGTACATAGAGTCAAAGACCGTGGTCAAGGAAGGCGTCGTTCGAGAAGACTGGGTTCTCGGATGCATCTATGAGCCGATCAAGCGGCCTCTACCGCAGAAGAAGGCTGAAAAGTTCGATTGCCCTCCGCCCAAGCCTGGATACGAGCTGGTCGGATACTCGCATGTGAAGGATTTCGTGCTCGTCGAAGCGTGGGGAGAGCAGACCCCAAGCGATCAAGGCTACATCTACGTCGACAGCGTCACCGAAGTCAAGGACTACGTCGCGGTCTCAGACGAGATAAAGGCCTGCGTTTATGAGCCTATAGGCTGGAAGAAGCCTGACCTAACAGTTGAGATAATGTTGGAGGCTCCAGCGCCTAAGGTTGGAGAACCGATACCGGTAACGGTTATCGTGAAGAACGTGGGTGAGAGCGCGACCAGAGACGGCACCTTGATGAAACTCTATGCTGATGGAAAGCGGGTCGCCGAGAAGAAGATCCCAGCGGGTCTCAAGGTGGGAGAGGAAGTAAAATTCGATCAAGAGCTCGTCTTCACGGAGCCTGGATCTCACGAAATTAAGGCAGAAGTAGATACTCTCGATTGGATAGTTGAGACTAATGAGATGAACAACGTGGATACTGTAACGATCCTAGTGACAGGCTTGCCAGATCTCACGATAGAACTTGTCTCAGGGCGATATCAGGTGTTCGCCACGGAGACCGTAAAATACACATTCTTGGTGAAGAACGTGGGTGAAGATTATGCATACAACTTCACCGTGAGCTTCATGTGCAGAGGGGAGTATGCTTCCTGCATTCCATCCCCTCAGTCCTTAACCATATCATCCCTGGGGCCTGGGGAGGAGAAGGCGCTCGAGGTTAACGTGTTCTTCCCCTCGGATGGCATATACTACCTTGAGGTACTTGTCGACTCGGAGGAGGCTGTCACGGAGAAGGATGAAGAAAACAACTATCTCGCGTTCATGATCTCAGCCTTCCCGCCGCCTCTACCCGACCTCACCATAGATCTCTCGGGACCGCATACCGTTACCGCTGGAGAATCAGCAACCTACACGCTTAGAGTGAGGAATATCGGAGGAAGCAGCGCCCACAACTTCACCATAAAATTCACGTGCGGAGAATACGTTTCCTGCAACCCTCCCTCGAAATCTTGGCTCATACAATCCCTTGAGCCTGGAGGAGAGACGGTGCTCGAAATAGAGGTCACCTTCCCCTCCGCAGGAGAATATCGATTGACGGCTGTAGTCGACCCAGATAACGTTGTCGAGGAGGAGGATGAAGGGAATAACCATGACTCAGTGCTTGTATTAGCCGCTCCCCCTCCACTACCCGATATAGCAATCCAGCAGGTGGCCTATGAGATAACCATACAGTATGTCGGAGAGGTTGCTACATCCTATATCTACGCAAACATGACTATCGTGAACCTAGGAGTGGATGTCGATCAAAGCTTCAAGTGCAAGATCACGATAGATGGGTTCACGGTAGGAGAGGTTACGGTTCCAGGGCTGAAAAGCGGGAAATCATACTTCATAGAGATGCAAGCAACGCTTCCGATAGACGTTAGAGGAATGAAGGTGAAGTATATCGCGGACTCTGAGAACGTCATCGAGGAAAGTAATGAGAACAATAACGTCGGGGAGCTTCTCATCGAGATGGATTAGGTCTTAAAGCCCGCGTCAAGCTAGCTCGGGAAAGCTTCAACGCTCACCCTATATCTTTTTGCGATCTTTAGAAGCTTGTTCTGGCATTTCCTGATGTAGGTTCGATAGTATCTTTCAGGTATGTAGATTCTTATCACGTTTCCATCCTCCTCTATCTTGAAGTCTGGAATGTATTCATGGAGCACGCTGGAGATCTTGAAGGCGGGCTTGCTCATCTCGGCTCTTGCTCTGGCCTTCTTCAGGGGGACGACGAAGCTTCTCTCTCCGAAGACGTATAGCTCGAACTTCGGCTCATCCGTTATGAAGTCCTTTACTATCACGGTCGGCCTGGCGAGATCCTCCTTCTTCAATCCCGCTGGAACCTTGACCGTCATCTCGAGCGAGTAGATCTCAGCGATCTCACCCTTATCCATGAAAAGCACCGTGTCGATGACCGATGGAAGAATCCCTATATCGATACGGTTTGCTATCCTTTGGATCGCGTCTATCGGGGTCGTCGCGTGGATGACCCCTATCATCCCTATCCCAGCGAGCCTGAGATCTATGAAGAGGTCGAAGTCCTCCGGCCCTCTTATCTC
>CAYXHS010000076.1:0-4848 GCA_964465105.1 uncultured Nitrososphaeria archaeon | reverse complement strand
TGGACTCCTACGCTATATGCCCCAATAAGCTTAGCCTCCCGAAACCATAACGACTACGCTTATCTCCTCTTCAGGGTTCACAGACTCATTCAGCTTAGACGTTATCGGCTCACCGTTCGAGAGGATCACGAAGGAGTCTGGAAGCGTCCTGCCTTCAGCATGTCCCGAGCCATTAGAAGCCTCTTCAAATCGCTTCTCTAAGGCGCTCATCAAGTCCTTATACTTGGCACCTTCAGGAAGCTCTAAGGAGGATGTTTCCTCCAAGCCGAAGTAACTCGCGATGAGTCCTGGAATGAAACGTAATCTGATCTTCATGATCTTATGGCACCTAGCTTTAACCGAAGACGAAGCCCATAATAAATCTAACTTCTCCTTAATCGGATGAACCGACATCAACGAAGTGAGCTCATCAGCCTCGGAGCATGACACTCTGAGGAGTGAGATCCTCAGCGCAGCTTTCTTAGGAGATGTGTCTAGGTATAAGTCTTAAATCTCTAGATCTGAAGCTATCATGTGTATGAGCGGTGATGGTAAGATCGCTCTGGTATATGATTGCGGTTCAACGAACTTGAGGGTGGCAGCTGTTAATGAGGAGGGAGAGATAGTCGCTCAGAAGAGCGTATACAATTCTCCGAAGCCTCAGCCTGGAGGTAAGCCTGGATGGCTCATATGGGATGTTGAGGAGATCTGGTCGAAGCTTTGCATGCTAACGAGGGAGGTGTTGAAGAAGATAGATGAGCGAAACTTATCCTCCGTGATAGTCGCCACCTGGGGAGCCGATGGAGTGCTCATCAAGAGAAGTGGGGAGCTGGCTTACCCAGCGATCTCATGGCAGTGTCCTAGAACGCAGGAGATAATCAAGGAGCTTGTTGAGAGGATTGAGCCCTATGAGATCTTCAAGATAACAGGTTACCAGATCCTTCCCTTCAACACCCTATTGAAGTGGATCTGGATCAGGAGGAATGCCCCTGAAGCCTTTAAGGAAGCTTATACGTTTCTCATGATGCCAGCATACATCTCCTACAGGCTTACGGGAGAATTTCATGTCGAGCCAACGGATGCTTCGACCACCATGGCCGTGGACTCCGCTAAGAGAGATTGGTCTCCCGAGATGCTGGATCTCGCAGGCTTGGATGAGGCGTTTTTCCCAGATTGGAGGGAGCCTGGAGAGGTTGCTGGCTACGTCACCGATGAGGCCAGCAGGAAGAGCGGGCTGAGGAAAGGGCTGCCCGTGATAGTTGGAGGCCATGACACGCAGTTCGCGATAGCTTCCGTTAAAGCTTCCGAGAGCGAGGCGATCCTATCGAGCGGCACATGGGAGATCCTGGCTCTCAGGATGAGAAGCTACTTTCCCAGCAGGGAGGCTTTCGAGAATGGGGCGCTGATAGAGCTTGATGTTGAGCGTGGATATTGGAACCCTCAGTTCCTCATGATAGCGTCGGCGGTCCTAGAGTGGATAAGGAAGATGTTCTACTCCGAGGTCTCTGAGAAGCCGTATGAGGTGATGGTGAGCGAGGCGGAGAAGATACGGCCAGGATCGGATAACATCATGTTCCTCCCAAGCTTCTTCCCAGGCTCTGGGCCGACCGCGAGATATAATGTTCCTGGAGCGGTGCTGGGATTGAGCTTGAAGACGGATCGTGCGCATGTTTACAGGGCTGCTCTCGAGGGGCTTTCATGCCAGCTTAGGCTCGCGGTTGAGCTCATGGAGAGATCGTTCAACGTCAGACTTGACAGGATATGGGTTGTCGGCGGAGGATCTAAAAACGATCTATGGAATAGGATAAGGTCTGATATTCTCTTGAGGAAGATCGTGGTGACTAGGTTCACGGAGGCTACGGTTCTGGGGGCTGCCATGACCGCCTTCAAGGGGATCGGCCTATTCAAGAGCTTGGAAGATGCGAAGAGAAGCTTGAACTATGAGCCTAAAACCTATGAGCCCCTTGAGGAGAACTCCAGAATCTACGAAGAAACCTATCGAAGATTCATCAGCTTATACGAGAAGCTGAGCACGATCTACTTGCGGTAGCTTTCCCGTCGGATGTATACTTAAATCATGGTTTGCCGAAAACCTCAGCATGGAAGCCCTCTTTTCTGAGGAAGAGCTGAAGGAAGAGATAATCAGGGTGATGAAAACCCTCTATGACAGGGGCTTGGTCACGGCGCTGGGCGGAAACGTGAGCGCGAGGATCCCTGGAGCCAATGAATTTTACATAACTCCGAGCCAGGTCTTCAAGGGAGCTCTTAAGCCGGATGACCTAGTTAAGGTGGACTTGGAGGGAAACTTGGTCGAGGGTGTTTTGAGGCCATCGGTTGAAACGCCTTCACATGCGATAGTCTATAAGGTTAGACCCGATGTGAACGCGATAATTCACGCGCATAGTCCTTGGACGCTGGGCCTTCTCTCGGCTGGCAAGAAGATAAAGACGACGATAACCGAGGAGGCTGTCCTGCTCCTCCGAAGGATAGAAGTTGTTCCCTTCAAGTTTCCTGGGACCACGGAGCTCGCTGAGAAGATAGGTGAGGCTGCGTCGAAGGGGGCTAGAGCGATCCTCATGGAGAATCACGGAGTCATGGGTTTGGGGGCGAACCTTCTAGAGGCGGAGGCCATAGTCGAGCTCCTCGAATCGATCTCGATAATAGAGTTCGTGTGCTATGCTCTTGGAAAGGAACCTCCTGAGATTCCTCCAGAGGAGATAGAGGTGGCTAAAACCTACTGGGGGATCTGAGGAAATGTATTGCTATGCTGGAAAGTTTCTCAAGGTGGATCTGTCTAGCGAGAAGTTTGAGGAGATATCATTACCCGAGCAAGATCTCGACCTATTCATAGGCGGAACCGGGATAGCGGCGAAGATCATCTTCGACATGGTAGACCCTCAAGTGGATCCAATCTCCCCAGAGAACGTGCTAGTATTCGCGACAGGGCCTTTAACTGGAACCATAGCGCCGACTAGCGCGAGGTTCACGGTTGCAGCGAAGTCTCCGCTTACTAGAGGTTGGGGAGAAGCGCATGCTGGAGGCTTCTGGGGGGTTGAGCTGAAGAGGGCTGGATATGATGGATTGATCTTTACTGGGAAGGCTTCAAGTCCAGTTTACCTCGTCATACGGGGCGGCGAAGTGGAGCTTAGGGATGCCGGCAGGCTGTGGGGCCTCGACACCTATGAGGTTGACCAGGAGATAAAGAAGGAGCTTAATGATCCTAAGGTGAGGGTTGCCGCGATAGGCCCAGCCGGAGAGAATCTCGTGAACTTAGCGTGCATAGCCTTCGACATTAGACCTGATGGGCCGAGGATAGCTGGGAGAACCGGCATGGGCGCTGTAATGGGCTCGAAGAACCTTAAGGCGATAGCCGTCTCAGGCTCGGGGAAGATAGAGGTAGCGGACCTTCAGAGGCTCAGAGAGTACATTCGGAGAATCCTGCCCTCGATAATGTCGTTCCCAACGACTCAGATATACTCGGTTTACGGGACGAGCGGGGAGGTCGGCCCCATGCACATGTATGGAGATATGCCGATAAAGAACTTCTCGATCGGGGAATGGGATGGGATAGAGAAGCTGAGAGGAGAAGTGTTGGCGAAGACGGTCGTGAAAGGTCATAGGGCTTGCTTCAACTGCCCGATAGGATGCTGGAGATACGTCAAGTTCGAGAAAGATTCCAAGGTGATCGAGGGAAGGCTTCTCGAATACGAGACGGTGGCTTCTCTCGGATCGCTGCTCCTAATAGACGACCCATACGCGATCTCCGAGCTAAACGAGATCTGCAACAGGCTTGGAGTGGACGTGATCTCGACGGGGGTAACCATAGCCTGGCTTCTCGAAGCATATGAGAAGAAGCTCATCGACAAGAGCCTTCTAGAAGGTCTTGAGCTCAGGTGGGGCGATCCCGAGGTCGTGGCTAAGCTTATCCAGAAGCTCGCCAAGAAAGAGGGCATAGGAGAGCTGCTCAGCAAGGGCGTGAGGGAAGCCTCAAAGAAGGTTTCAGGCTCAGAGTTCTTCGCGATGCACGTGAAGGGGCTTGAGGTTCCGATGCACGATCCGAGAGCCTTCAAGGGTATGGGCTTACAGTACGCGACCTCAAACAGGGGTGCAGATCACCTCTACGGCTTGGTGTTTAGGATCGAGCAGGGCGAGAGAAACGTCGACCTAGGGATACATGAAAGGATCCACAGGTTCCCGTATAAGGGTAAGGGGAGGATAGTGGCGCTCATGGAGGATTGGAGCGAGGTAACCGAGTCCATGGGGATATGCAAGTTCCTCGCGATAACTCCAGGCCACCTGGCGGCGATCTACTCTATAGCGACAGGAAAGTCTGAGAAGGTGAAGGACCTACTCGTTAAGGGAACTAGGATCTTCACCTTGAAGAGGATCTTCAACCTGGCATGCGGTGTGGGGCCTGAGGAGGATAGGCTTCCTCCAAGATTCTTGAAGGAGCCTCTTGAGAGCGGTGGAAGCGCCGGCCAGGTAGTAGAGCTGGAAGAAATGCTGAAGGAATACTATGAGTTCAGGGGCTGGTCGCAGGATGGATTGCCGACGAAAGATCTTCTAGATAAACTCGGGCTCCTCAACATGATCTCAGGCAACCGATACTCAGCCTACAAGGAGCTAATCTCGAAGCTGCCCACATAATGACCTCGGCTTCTAACCTTTGACATATCCCATCGTTAATCCTCTCACCAAGTATTTCTGGAACGCCGCTACGACTATTATCGGGGGAACGCTGGCGAAGAAAGCGACCGCGCAGACGACGCCGTAAAGTATGTCATGTCCTCCGTAGAATCTCGGGATCAACGTTGGAAGCGGCTTAACGGCGCTTCTCGTTAGGAAGAGCTGTATCAGGAACTCGTTCCA
>CAYXHS010000075.1:0-4870 GCA_964465105.1 uncultured Nitrososphaeria archaeon | reverse complement strand
TAGGACGCTGGCCCCCCGAGCCAGCGGTCGCGGGTTCAAATCCCGCCGGCCGCATACCTGACCTATTCTCGCTATTTGAAAGGCTTAAAAGAATAGTTCGGCTTCTTGGAAGCAACTCTAAGCATAATCGGCGAGAGGATACGGGAAGCCAGGCTCATGAGGGGGCGGAGCTAGTTTTTAAGCGAGGTTGACCGCCGTCAAGTAGGCATGGTCAAGGTCTTCAAGGCCGAGGAGAAGCTTTCTCCAGACTACATCCCCAGCAGGCTCCCTCACAGGGAGATGGAGCTAAAGCTTCTTGAAACCTTCTTCAGCGGGGTGACTTCAGGCGCTTCGAGAATCTCTACAAGGGTGATAATAACCGGGTCTGTGGGGACGGGAAAGAGCGCGTTGGTCAAGCTTTTCGGGTCGAGAGCCGTGGAGGAGGCTAAGAGGAATGGGGTTGATCTTAGGTTTCTTTACGTGAACTGCAGGATAAGCAAGAGCACTTTCCTAATACTCTCAAGAATTGTGGAGCAGCTTAAGGCTCGGATAAGCACCAGAGGCTTCTCAAACGAGGAGCTTTTCCACAAAATCCTAAACTATCTCGAGATCAAGGACACTTACGCGATAGTCGCCTTAGACGAGGTCGACCTCCTGATAAGCAGGCATGAAGATGTCCTATATCTTCTCAGCAGGATCGGGGAGGAGAGGGAGAACATACCAAGGATCTCGATGATATTGGTAACTAGAAACCCCGAGATCTTCGAGATGCTTGATGAAAGCACTAGAAGCTCGCTCCTAGGGAATGTGATACATCTGAGCGAATACGATAGCGGCCAGCTCTATGACATACTCAAGTTCAGGGCGGAGGAGGCTCTTATCCCAGGAGTCTTGATGGAGGAGTCTCTGAGGTTGATAGCTGACCTCGCTGGGGAGAGGGGAGATGCTAGATATGCTTTGGACATCCTTTGGAGAGCTGGAAAATATGCTGAGGCTGAGAATTCTCCTAGGATAACCCCTGAGCACGTTAGGAAGGCTTCAGCGAGCATATACCCCGCGATAAGGAGAGAGCATTTGGAGTTCCTCTTCCCACATGAACAGCTCATACTGCTAGCTTTAACCAGAGGGCTTCAGGGAGGCCAAGCATATGTCACGGCTGGAAACCTATATCAAAACTATCAGCTCATCTGCGAAGAATACTCTACCGAGCCCAGAGCATACACCAGGTTCTGGGAGTATCTTCAGAGGCTGGACGATCTTGGGATAATTAGGATAAAGGTGATGAGCGAGGGAACCAGGGGAAGAAGATCATACATCTCCCTTCCAGGGATTCCAGCCTCGATACTTCAGGCGGAGCTGGAGTCGATCCTGCAGAGGAGAAGACAGCATTAGGAGGTCTTTCTTCTGCGTGAAGCTCTCCGACGAGCTGGAACCTTAACCTTCTTTGGAGCCTTCTCGACCTTACCTCCAGCCAGGTAGCTCAATTCGGCGGATGTCAGCTCGAAGTATTCCGCCAGACCTTTTCCAGCCTCCTCATCATGCGCTGCGATGAAGGAGATGTAGGGAAGCATGTGAGTCATGGCCTTCGCCGTTGAGAGATGGAGCTTGGCGGCGATCTTTTGGGCTATGCTCTTCCTGATCTCCCTCTCTTTGCTCGTCGCTTGGAGGAGCCTGATCCTCGATGGGAAGGCGAACTTGACGAAGCCCGAGGGCTTATGCTTTCTCGAGACAGCTACTCCGCCAGTCATTATCGGAACCGCGTATTTGATCAGCCTCCACTCCTGCTTCCTGTTCACCCTTGCGAGGATTAGATCCGCCTTCGCTAAGGCTTCGAATGCTTCGGCGAGGTCGTTCGGGTCTGGGATCTGCTCTGGAGCGTTGTCAAGTATCCAGGTGTAGACCATGTCCAAGTCTACTTCAAGCCCTTCTAAGGCGGCTCTCGCCGCTCGGATCGACTTCGCGTTAAAGATTATCCTTAGGGCTTCAAAGATCTGCTTAACCCTGTTCCTGGAGCCCAGGGCCGCTAGAGCCTTCTCATCGACAACCTTTCTTCCGCCCACGATCGCCTGGAAGTCGTTTATCGCTGACCTCAGATCTCCCTCAGATCTTTCTGCAAGCTTCGCCAAAACCGCGTCCGAGACCTTTATTCCCTCGCTCTTAGCGATCTCCTTAAGCCTCCTAATGATCTCGGATTTCCTCAGCCTCCTAAACTCAAGCATCAAGCACTTCTCCCTTATCGAGGCGAGCCTTGGATCCCAGGGGTTGTTCGCGACTAGGGCGAGCGGAACTCTGGATTCGTCTATTATCTTCCTCAGCGCGGCTATTCCTCCAGCATCCTCTCTTCCAGCTATCCCATCAACCTCATCTATGAGAATTATCTTCTTTGAGGAGCCCTCTAGGGTTGCCTGCAGGGACGATTCACCCACTATCGACTTCATCCTGGCCTCGTTTCTCCAATCGCTCGCATTAACCTCGACGACGTCGTATCCATGCTCTCTACCATAAGCCAGCACGAGGCTAGTCTTCCCAACCCCCGCGGGGCCATATAGGAGAACCGCCTTCTTCTCAGGGGGCTTGCCGAGCTCCCACTGCCGCATCCACTTCACGAAAGCTTCTACCGACTGCTTGTTCCCGATGACCTCAGACACCTTCTTGGGCCGATACTTCTCAACCCATACCTCGCTCAAGGAGCCTCCCTCATCCCCTCCCTATCTTTTCCTCTTGGCAGCGAGCCTCGCGAGAAACGCCATGAGCTGAACCTCGGGGGTCGCTCCCTCCGAGATCCTGTAATCAACTTCTCCTAGGAGGTCTAGTAGCTCCAGCTTATCCTCTTCGCTCAGATCGAGGAAGAAGAGCTCCCTATAGACCGCTGAGACTATATCGCTTGGGAGGATTCCTTGAACGTATAGTAGCCTGCGAACTTCATCTCTAGCATCAGCGAACTTCCCTGATAAAGCAAGCTCCAAGATCTTTCTCACCTCACCTCGACTCACGTAGCCCATCACCTGGTAGACCACCTTCTCGTCAATCTTCTTCGAGACCGATGACGACGCCTGCAAGATGTTTATCGCCTTCCTCATATCTCCCTCGGAGAAGTCGTAGATGACTTCTAGAGCTTGATCATCCACCTCGAGCCCCTCATTATCGGCTATCCGCTTGAGAAACTGCAGCACATGCACTTTAGTAAGAGGCTTGAACCTAAAGACCGCGCACCTCGACTGTATCGGCTCTATTATCCTGTTGCTGTAGTTCGCCGCTAGGATGAACCTGCAGGTTACCGAGAACTGCTCCATGACCCTCCTGAAAGCGTGTTGAGCGTCATCTGTCAGCTGATCGCTCTCATCTAAAAAGAGTATCTTAAACCCATAGCCTCCCATGGGTATCTGCCTCGCGAACATCTTCACCTTCTCCCTGATCGTCTGGATCCCGCGCTCATCCGAAGCATTTATCTCCAAGAAGTGCCCATCCTCGATGTATCGTTCTCCGAAGAGGTCTCTAGCGAAGGCGTGGGCGGTCGCGGTCTTTCCGACGCCTGGAGGGCCAGCGAACAGCATGTGCGGGACCGCTTTCGTCTCAAGTATGTTCTTGAGGCTTGCGACTATCTCCTCTTGGTTTATTATCTCGTCTAGTGACTTTGGGCGATACTTTTCAACCCATGGGAGCTTTGAGATTTCTTCTAGGCTCAGAGTGCTCACCTGAAGATCTTCTCTCATGGCTGGTAATTAGACTTTTCTGAGATTCCGAGGGTCATACCCTTAGCTCGAAGATCTCCAAGGCGTTGCTCGTCGTCCGATCCACGACCTTCTGAAATGAGAGGCTCTTAAGCTTGCTAATCCACTCCGCAGAGATCCTAACGTTTTTTGGATGGTTTACTTGTCCTCTCTCGGGAGCGAGAACTGGAGCATCGCTTTCAAGCAGGAGGCTGTCTAGGGGAAGCCTCTTCACGAGCTTCTGCTTCTGAGAGCTTCTGGCGACGGATGGCGGAATGCTGAACATGAATCCTCTCCTAGCTGCTCTAACGGCGTAAGACACCCTTCCATCGAACGCGTGCATTACGACCCTCTCAGCCTTTCTCCTGAAGAGAATCTCGAGGGCATATCTTCCCGCGCTTCTGGAGTGGACTATTATCGGGAGGTCGAGGCTTTTTGCGAGATCTATGAACTCCTCGAACACCCTTTGCTGGAGGCTCCGCTGACTTCGATCGCCCCTCCAGTAGTCCAGCCCTATCTCGCCGACCCCGACGATCCTCGATCTCTCCTTCTCGATGAGCTGTAAAACCTTCTCGTATCCGGAGAGCTTGTAGGGGGCCACTCCCAGAGAGGGGTAGATTCTCCTGTGGTCTGAGATCTCTAAAGCTTTCAGCGAGTCCTCATACCCCAGGCCTGAGGTGATCATTATCTCTACTCCGGCCTCAGCAGCCTCCCTTATCAGAGAGCTCAGCTTTCCCTCGAATTCCCGTGCGGTCAGATGGCAGTGAACATCCACCATCAAGCCGACCTTACGCTCACATACTCTAGTTATTAGCGTTTTCAGCGGGGAAATCTTTTAAGAAGCTGATTCGATCTAAAGGGCATGGGCTTCAAGTATGATGAAGTGGAGATAACTTGGCTTGGTCACGCGGGCTTCATGATCTCTCACCGCGGGAACATATACTACATCGACCCGTTCAAGATAAAGCCCAAGGAGAAGGCTGATGCGGTGCTGGTAACTCACGAGCACTTCGACCACCTAAGCCTCGAAGACCTTAGGAAAATCGTGAAACCTGAAACCTATCTAGTGGCTCCAGAAAACTGCCGCGACAAGCTCAAGCTCCTCGGATCTGGGATAATAAAGCTGGTGAAACCTGGGGATAGACTCGAGGTGAAGGGGGCTAAAATCGAGACCATCCCAG
>CAYXHS010000074.1:0-4994 GCA_964465105.1 uncultured Nitrososphaeria archaeon | reverse complement strand
GGGACAGGAGCCTCAGTCCTGCGCCTTTGACCAGGCTTGGCTACCCCCGCAGTTCTCTTCATTCTCTCTTTCAATAGGCTCTCTACATAAACGTTATCTCGGGATCTTGTCTGCATGCCTTTTTATCTTCTCTATGGCTTCCTGAACGTCTTCTAGGTCCCTTTTCTCAGAAAGGAGGACGTATTGCGGTATCCATACGGCCTCTTCTCTTGACGCCTTTTCCACGTTGGGCAGCGGGCTGCTGGATGGGAGGAAGGGGTAGTCGTAGAGCGGCCTGTAGCCTGGGCTGCATGGTATTCCCTCAGCGCGGAGAGCTTCAACGAACTTTTGCTTGGGCAGGTTTGAGAACTCTCTTCGATCATACTTGAAGATATAGAGGTGATATGCGTGCCTCGTCACCCTCTTATCTCTCTTCAAAGGATCTATTCCATCAACCTGCATCAGAAGCTCGTCGAGGATCCTCGCTCCCCTCTCTCTTCTCTCCATGAGACCTGGAGCCCTCTCAAGCTGAGCAAGCAGAACCGCTGCCTGAAACTCGGTTATCCTGTAGTTCCATCCGTAGAGCCTATGTTCATACCACGGACCTGTCCGCGGTCTCCCGACGTTCCTGAGAGACCATATCTTGTCGGCCAGCTCATCGCTGTTGGTCGTTATTGCTCCGCCCTCCCCGCAGGTGACGTTCTTAGATTGATAGAAGCTGAAGATTCCAGCATCTCCTATCGCCCCAACCCTTCTCCCCCTCCACTCAGCTCCATGAGCTTGAGCGGCATCCTCCAAGATCTTCAAAGATCTTTCCTCGGCGATCTCCTTTAATGCGTCTAGGTCTGCGGGCCTGCCAGCGACGTGAACGGGTATTATAACTCTCGTCTTCTCGGTGATAAGCTTTCTGACGGACTCGGGGTCGATCGTATAGGATTCTGGATCTATGTCGGCGTAGACGACCCTTAAGCCTAGGTCCAGCGCTGAGGTGGCGGTCGCGATGAAGGTGTATGCTGGGACTATTACCTCGTCTCCAGGCTTCAGCCCCATGGCCTTTAACGCTATCTTGAGGGCGGCGGTTCCGTTCACGCATAGGAGGGCGTGCTTAGCGTGCTGAAACTCCGCGAACTTTCTCTCGAACTCTTCTTGAAGCTTTCCGCCAACACTCCATCTCCCGCTTCTAAGGGCTTTGAGAAGAAGCTCCTCCTCCCGCTCATCATAGATGGGCCAGCTCGGATAAGGCTCCTTCCTAACGGGCTCTCCCCCCAATATGGCTGGTAAGCTCATCCGCCTCGATCTGTAGAGTTCACGCTGCATGAAATAGGTTTGGTTAAAGCGATCCAGCTATGAACGCTATCAAGGCCAAGAGCATCCAGGCCAAGGTCATCTTCTTAACCTTCAAAGCATTCTTCCGATCATAATTCTTCAAAATGAGAATCGCGGAATAAATGAATCCGAGATCGGCGGCGGCGACCAGTGGAAGATAGATCCACGAGACGAGGCTCAGGAGATATGGCAGCGGGCTTAAGGCCACCGCCGAGATGTAGAATGCTGCCCCGAGCCTTGCGGCCACATGAGCCCCTCTAATCCTCGCAACGGACTTCACTCCTCTCAGCGAGTCTCCCTCGACATCCGAGATCCCCTTGATCACCTCTCTCCCGAGGTTTGATAGGAAGGCTGGTAGGATGAAGGTGATGAGCCTCGGGGAAACGTATCCGTCTGAGAGGACGGCTCCATAGATGAATGGCGCCACGACGACCAGGCTCACGACCACGTTGCCGAGCAATCCGCTCTTCTTGAGCTGAGCGTTATAAATCAGAGCAGCTGAAAATGCTGTGAGGGCTACTAGAAGGCATGGGGCTGACGTTAGGGCGGCTGAGATCATTCCCACGGCTCCGAGAGCGCTTGAAGCGATCACCGCCTCCAGCTCTGAGATGGCTCCCGAGGGGATGGGCCTCCATGGAGCGTTTATCGAGTCGACCTCCTTGTCGAAGTAGTCGTTGAATCCCATCGAGCTTCCGCACAGCCCGTATGCTGTTATGAGGGCGAGGGCGAGCTTATCCGCTTGGAGGAGTTTACTATCTGAGAGGATTATCCCAGCTATCACGGCGATATACATTAAGATCGAGTTCGGCGGCCTGGTCAAAGCGACTAGAGCCCAAAGCTTCCTAGACATTTCTCAAATCCACCAAGGTCGCCTTATAGTATATGACTTCATTCCTCCTATCGACCACGGCTATGACGAGCTCCTTCCTCATTTTCCTGCAAGCTGAAAGCCACTCCAGAAGCCTCTCGACCAGAACGTTTCTCCCTTCCATAACTGGGGCTACGAGATACTTCGCGGGCTCCTTCCCATATTTTCCCCTCTCGAAGACCCTGAACCTAAGCTCTTGATTCACCCCATCTCTTACGACGTATCTCCTCTCCCTGAGATCTCGGTAAACGACATAGTCTCTCCATATGTTTTCGTCGAGCTGCTTGAGGGCTTCAAGGAGCTGGTTGAAGTCAAGCTCGCTTCCATCGTCGGCTAAGACCTTCATCCTACCGTTCTCCACGAGATAAAGCGCTTCAGGATAAGAATAGATTATCAGACGTCCCTCAGGATCCTCCGAGCCATATCCTCTCGAAAGAAGCTTTCCCGACCGCTCATTCTTCTCAGCCTCAATCCTATCTCCAGTAAACCTCGCGACGACCTTGTCATCATCCATCTGAGAACCTTCGAAATCCTTCATTTCACTTCTACCATGAGACGAGCTAGCATAAAGATATAGGTGATGGCGGCCGAGCATCGTCTAGGAGGCTGATCGATATGGCTAGAGCGAGAACCCTGATCGCCGTTTCCATCATGCTTCTGCTTCTCGGCCTCCTGGCAGGCTACTTGATCGGCGCTGGCACGGTGGCTACGATTACTACGACATTCTTCACAACCCTGGTGAGCGAAAAGGAAACAACTACAACCCTAACGGTAACGAGCGCTTATAGCGGAAGCACAGCTCCATCCCTTATCACGACGACGCTGACGGTAACAGAGGTCGTAACCCAGCTGCGGACGACGACCCTAAAGGAGTATGCAACGGTTACGGTGGAAAAGATTGTTGAAGGTGGGGAGGTCGAGGCCATATGCTTTCCCAAGGCGATGGGCGGATGTGCTGACCTTCTGATAGACCTGATAAGCCGAGCTAATGAGAGCGTATACGTGATGATTTACAGCTTCACGCTCGACGAACTGGCTGACGCGCTGATAGATGCAAGTCTGAGAGGGGTTGAGGTGAAGGTCCTCGTGGAAAAGGAGAACGCCTACCAGAGGGGCAGCGAGGTCCCAAAGCTTATCGAGGCGGGAGTTCAGGTGGCCTTAGACTCAAACCCCGCTCTAATGCACAATAAGGTCATGATCGTTGACGGAAAGCTCGTCGTCACCGGAAGCTATAACTGGTCTTGGTCGGCTGAAAATAGAAACGATGAGAACTTGGTGGTGATCTCGGGGCCTGAGGTGGCGGAGCTATACGAGGCTGAGTTCGAGAGGCTTTGGAGCGGCGCGGAGAAGGCTTAGCGGTGAGCTGCGAAGTAAGGTTAAATTTCAGCTAGCTCGGCAAGTATCGCGAGGGAGCGATTATTGTTTCGAGACCCGTTCTCCACTGGCTTGAGAAGCTTGTGGCCAAAGCCCTGATAGATCAGGGAAGACCTCTAAGCTTTGAGGAGGCTGCGAGGATCATAGGCCGAGACGTCGGAGCAGTGGCTAAAGCCGCCCTCTGGCTCTCGAGCAAGAACCTCGTCGCGGTCGAGGAGATCGAGAAGAAGGTTATCGGGCTCGGCGAGGAGGGAAAAATCTACGCTGAGCGCGGGCTCCCTGAGCGGAAGCTTGTCGAGGAATTGAGGTCTGCTGGTGGGAGGATGAGGCTCAGCGACTTGAAAGAGAAGCTTGGGGAAAAGGAGTTCAGCATAGCTGTGAGCTGGGCGAGGCGGAAAGGCTGGATCGAGATAGAGAAGACCTCGGAGGGGGCTTACGCGAAGCTGATAGCCGATGTCGGAGAGGAGCTTCCAGAGGAGAAGGTTCTCAGGATTCTGAGAGATGGCGCTAAGGAGCTGTCAGAGCTTCCAGAAGACTTGAGGGAAGCGTGCATGGCTCTCTCGAGCAGGCCGAACGTCCTCGAAGTGAAGGTCAGGAGGGTTCACCTGCTGAAGCCTAAGGAGGAGCTTATGAGGCTTGACAGATCGGTCTTGGAGGCTGCTGAAGTTACCAGGCTCACGCAGGGGCTTCTCGCATCAGGCGAGTGGAGGAAGGTTAAGCTGAGCAGGTTCGACATCTATGCTCCGACCCCGCCAACCTTCTCCGCGAAAGGGCATCCGCTTAGAGAGCTTATCAAGCTCGTGAGAGAGGTCTTCGTCGAGATGGGGTTTGAGGAGATCAGGGGACCTCTAGTTGAGCTCGCCTTCTGGAACTTCGACGCCCTCTTCCAGCCTCAAGATCATCCAGCCAGAGAGATGCATGACACGTTTTATCTGGCTGAACCCGAGCTCGGAGACCTGCCGAAGCATTTGGTCGAACCGGTTAAGAGGGCTCATGAGGATGGAGGGGATACTGGGTCGATAGGGTGGAGGTATAGGTGGAGGGAGGAGGAGGCGAGGAGGCTTCTCCTGAGAACTCATACGACCGCGACGACGATAAGATGGCTTGCAGACCATCGTGAGCCGCCCGTCAAGGTCTTCTCGGTCGACAGGATTTATCGGAACGAGAGGGTTGACTGGAAGCATCTCGCAGAGTTCCATCAGATCGAGGGAATAGTCATGGGAGAAAACGTATCCTTTAGGGATCTCCTGGGCTTGATAAAGGAGTTTTACGCGAAGCTTGGGTTAAAGAACGTTAGGTTTAGGCCAAGCTACTTCCCATACACCGAGCCATCAGCCGAGGCCATAGCATACCTCGAAGATAAGAAGACATGGCTTGAGCTCATCGGGATGGGGGTCTTCAGACCTGAAGTGACGAGGCCAATGGGGGTGAAGCATAGGGTTCTCGC
>CAYXHS010000073.1:0-5292 GCA_964465105.1 uncultured Nitrososphaeria archaeon | reverse complement strand
GGATAGGAACTCGTCAGGCTTGAAGTCTAGGAACCTATAGACGACGGGCTTCGGGTAAAACGCCTGCGCAACCTGCCTTATTCCCTCAGCGAACGCGTCGATCATCTTCTGCTCTCCACCCTCCTCGATCAGAAGCCTCGGATGCTTTCCAACGCTCAGCATGAGGTGCTCGGCTCTAAGTAGGCCGACTCCATCCGCTTGAGTCTCCCTCGCAACTTTCTCGGCGACATCTGGAATGCTGATGTTCACGTAGATCTTCGTTCCTGTTACTACTGGGGCTTGAGCGGCTGCTGCCACGGCGGCGGCCTTCTCCTCCTCGGCGGGCTTGACCAGCTCCTCGACCCTTCCCTCGTAGATCACTCCAGACCTCGCGTCCACGGTGTAGGTTTCTCCCTTCTTCATGAGCTTCGTCGCGTCTCTCGCTCCGACTATGCAGGGTATCCCGAGCTCCCTCGAGACTATGGCGGCGTGGCAGGTCATTCCTCCCTCATCGGTCACAATCGCTCCCGCTAGCCTCATGTATGGAACCCAGTCGGGGTTCGTCATCTTCGTGACGAGTATGTCTCCCTTCTGAATCTCCTTAGCAGCCTCTTCGGGTGATAGGACGACCTTGGCTTTACCGATGTGGACTCCTGGGCTCGCTGGCAGTCCCTTGAGAACTATCCTTGCCTCGGCCACGGAGGTGGATTGCTGGGAGGCTTCCGCCTCAACCTTCTTCATGCTCCAAACTGTCTCAGGCCTAGACTGGACTATGAACAGGTTCTTCGGGAAAGGTATATCTCGGTCTACCGCGAACTCGATGTCCTGCGGGGTCCCATAATGCTCCTCGATCCTCTTGGCGATCTTGGCGAGCTCAACCACCTCTTCATCGGTTAGGCTTGGAGCCTCCTGCCTCTCAGGAGGAACCTCCACGTGAACGGTCTTACCCGTCTTAGGATCCCTAACGTACTCGACGGTCTTCTTCACGACGTTCTTCACCAAGATCTTGAACGTGTTCTTGTCGACCTCGAAGTGGTCTGGAGTAACAGCTCCAGAGACTATGGCCTCGCCGAGACCCCAAACGGACTCAACGATGATCTTGCTCCTATCTCCGGTTACCGGATGCAGAGTGAATATCACTCCCGCCGACCTGCTGTTCACCATCTTCTGGACCGCCACGCTTATCAGGACCTTCTCATGCCTGAAGCCCTTCTCCGTCCTGTAGAAGATGGCTCTCGGGGTGAAGAGGCTTGACCAGCACTTCCTGACCGACTCGAGAAGCGCCTCCTCTCCCTTAACGTTCAGGAAGGTTTCCTGCTGGCCCGCGAAGGATGCTCCTGGAAGATCTTCAGCGGTCGCTGAGGACCTGACGGCCACGAAGACGGCCTGCTGACCTATCCTCTTCGAGAGCTCCCTATACGCTTTGACTATCGCCTCCTGGATCTCCTTGGGTATCGGGGTTGACTCAATCAGCTTCCTGATCTTCTTTGATGCCTCCTCATACTGCTTCGGATCCTTCGGATCGGTTATGGTCTCATCGAGAATATCATAGATCTTCTGGGAGATTCCCGTCTCCTCGATAAACCTCTTGTACGCATACGCCGTTAT
The DNA here is from genome assembly GCA_964465105.1 of uncultured Nitrososphaeria archaeon. Taxonomy (GTDB): domain Archaea; phylum Thermoproteota; class Nitrososphaeria_A; order Caldarchaeales; family Wolframiiraptoraceae; genus Wolframiiraptor. The sequence continues at coordinate 3,705 of CAYXHS010000073.1, read as the reverse complement.
GGCGAATCCTGGGGGAACAGGGATGCCAGCGTTGATCATCTCACCTAGGTTCGCGCATTTCCCTCCGACTAGCGGCACATCGTCCTTGCTTAGCTCTTCAAACCATAATACCAGTTCTTTATCCTTAGCTTTGGGCAATCGGGCTCACCTCTTCCTACCTTGAGCCCTTAGCCGCCTATTAATGAACATTCCTTGAGAGGGGAGGGCTACCTGATGATGACGTAGTCTATGTTGTGGTGTCTTTTCGCTAAGAGGCGGACGAGCTCTATCATCCTGCCCTCCTTGCCTATGGCCATGGCCTTATACTTGGGGTCGACGACGGCCACGGCGATCTTCCTGCCATCAGGTCTCTCGGTCATCCTGACGGGTTCGAGCAGCTTCGCTGGCTGGAGAGCGTTTTGGACGAACTTCGTGGGGTTCTTCGAGTATTCGACGACCTTTATCCTCTTCTTGATGAGCTTCGCGAAGTTCTGGATCTTGAATCCTCTGCCCGATAGGGCTTTCGGGAGCTCGCCCTCGCCGACGACGAACACCACTATATCTCCATACTCTATGCAGTCGATTATGTTCGCGCCTGTCGCGGCCTCGAATAACGAGATGTATCGCATCTCCTTATCCGTTAGCTTTATTCCCTCGCTCAAGGCAAGGCTCCTCCGAGATCACGGTTACGGGTAGCTAATAAGCCTCTTCCTCCTCTGGCAGGATCTCTCTCAGGAGCGTCGAGTTTCCTGGATCGATTATCGAGATTACCGCTGTCGAGAAGGGTTTGCCAGCCATGTAGCCTAGCTCGGTTCCAGGTATGGGCACCTTCAGATACGGTATTCCAGCCATCTTGCATGCTATAGCCAGCTCACGCTCGAGCTTCGGTGGGCAATTGTTCGCCAAGATTATCAGCTTGGACTTCCTGTGAAGGACTGAGAGGAGGGATTGCCTGAAGCCGAAGATCATCTTCCCAGTTCTAGCGATTACTTCCAGATGCCTTCTGAGATCTTTTATCTCAGCGGTTATAGGCTTCTCTTCGGACATCTATCCCGCCTCCTTCTCCTCCTTTCCTGAGCCGTCTGCCACTCCAGGATAGCTCATCAGCAAGGATACGAGGCCGGTTCCAATCTTAACTTCCTTCCCAATTATTATCCTCTCCACGTTACCTCTCAGATGATCAACTTCTCCCCTGACCGCCGCATCGATCAAAGTTTGGACGCTTATCTCGAAGGCGGCCCTGGCGAGTGGGCTCTCCTTGAGCCTTACGACCCCATGCCTTCCAACCTGCTTGACCGAGCCGCTTAGGGTCATCATGTCGGCGACAATCATGAGATGGCGTATATCCACGTCGAGGCCCTGCTCGTCCAATACCTGCTTAAGCTCTCTCACTATCGCTGCTCTCGCTGCCTCTATTCCGAGAACTGAGGCTATCTCTCGGACGTTGTTCGTCCACACTTTCCTGTGATCCACCTCTGGAACCTGCATCACCTTCTTCAGATTGGATCCCTCGGTTAGGATTACGTATTCGCCATTCTCATACCGCACTATCGCTTTCGTTATCTTCTCAACTCCCTTCACCTTCAGGGACATCAGCTTAGATCTCAGCCTATCCAGGTCCCTCTCCTTTTCGTCGGCGTACACGGTCAGGGTCTTGCCTGATCTCTCGTACTTGAGCTTGAGAGACTTTATGGCTTGATCCACCTGCCTCACGGATACTCCTTCGCCTCTCATCGCCGCCTCGTCCAAGACTATTATGATGGCATTTCTCCTGAGATCTAGACCTATATCTGAGGTTATGTCTTCGAGGGTTGTGCACTTGATCTGCCTAGCTATCTTCTGAGCCTCTTCAGCGCTCCTGGCATACTTCCTCTTGAGGTATATCTTCATCATGGGCGTTGATGGAGTCCGCCTAGCGTCAACTATCTCTATAAGCCTCGGAAGCCCTCTTAGAATCGATGCTTCATGCACTCCAGCGAAGTGGAAGGTTCTCAGGGTTAGCTGAGTGCTCGGCTCGCCTATCGATTGAGCCGTGACTATTCCGACCGCCTCTCCAGGCTCTATCCTGTTCTTCAGATACTCCTTGTAGGCTTCCTTAAAGAACTTCTCAGCCGCCCGAGCGGATAAGCCTCTCTTCAAAGCCTCCTCCTTAAGGGTCTCCAAGATCTTCAAAGGCATCTTATCCTCATACTTGCTTATTAGATTCGCGATCTCGCTATTGGAGGCTGGTTTTCCTGCCTTTTTGTCGAGCTTCAGCCTGTAGATTAGAGTGTTTATGTTTATCGCTTCTCCATGATAGCTCTTCATCGGATCTATTCCATCTTCACCATATAGGAACTGGACTATCCTCCCGTCATCCATGCTCCTAACGGTTCCATCGTATTCGACGTAGAGGGCTTCGAGAGCGTTTATCAGCCTCCGCTGCATGTATCCGCTCTGCTGGGTTCTAACGGCCGTGTCTACGAGGCCATCTCTTCCTCCAGCCATGTGGAAGAAGAACTCGACTGGGTCGAGACCTTTCGTGAATGACCTGTATACGAATCCTCTGGCTTTAGGCGAAACGTCCATAGGCTTAAAGAATGTCAGGACCCTATCCGTGAATCCTCTGCTTATTCTCTCCCTTCTTACCGCCTGCTGGCCCACCACCGCGACCATCTGATCTATATTCAATGGAGAGCCTCTCGCGCCTGTCCTCGCCATTATCACCGCCGAGCTCTTATCGCCGATATACTTCCTAGCGATCTTTCCTGCCTCCTCTCTCGCCTCGGAGACTATCTGGAGGATGTTTGACTCGAAGGCTTGCTCTAGGGTCTCTCCAGGTCTGACTTCGATCCTGCCTTTATCGTAGTCCGCTTTGAGCTTCTCGAAAGCCTGGTTAAGTTTCTCGAAGATCTTCTCAAGCTCCTTGTATGCCTTGTCGGGGATCTCGAGATCATCTATTCCGAAGCTGAAGCCCCTCATATTGAGATACGTGTTGAGAAGCTTAACGAGCTTGTCTATGAAGCTCCTAGTCACCTCTGGACCATATTCGCTTATCATCCGATGGAGTATGCTGTTCGCCTTCTCCACTCCGATCGCGTTCTTATCTATGACCCCTTTGACCAGCTTTCCATCCTTTATCACGACCTCTATCTCTGGAGAGAATGATGCTCTGAAGGTGTGGTTGAAGTCCTTTGGCAGGAGGAGGCTGAAAAGCTGCTTTCCGCTCCACTTGGGCTCAGGCTTCTTTATCTCAGGCTCTGGAAGCTCGCCATCATATCCTATCGCGGCGAGCAGGTAGGACATCTCCTTTCTCGTCAGGTAGGTGTCATCCTTCGTGAGGAGGTAGGCAGCAGTAAGGAAGTCTCTTATCGCTCCGATTATCGGAGCGCCGTAGCGCGGTGATAGGATGTTGTTCTGGACGAGTAGGAGTATTCTGGCCTCGGTTTGAGCTTCCTCGCTTTGGGGGACGTGGAGGTTCATCTCGTCTCCGTCGAAGTCAGCGTTGTAGGGCGTGCAGACGCAGAGGTTAAGCCTAAAGGTCTTGTATGGGAGAACCTTGACGACGTGAGCCATTATCGAGATCCTGTGAAGGCTCGGCTGACGATTGAACAGGACTATGTCTCCATCCATTAGGTGGCGCTCGACCACGAAGCCTGGCTCGAGGACGCTCGCGACCTCCTCTAGGTCTTGGACGTATGATAGCCTGATCCGCTTACCGTCGGGCCTGATGACGTATTTCGCTCC
>CAYXHS010000072.1:0-5489 GCA_964465105.1 uncultured Nitrososphaeria archaeon | reverse complement strand
GATCCTTTCTGAAGCCTTATCGTTATCTTCCCAGTGACCCATCTCTGGGTTGAGTCTATGAAGGCGTCTAGATCCTTTCTCAGGGGGTGAAGCCACATCCCATGGTAAACCATGTCTGCCCATAGGTTGTCCACCTGCCTCTTCATCCTGAGCTGCTCCTTGGTTAGGGTTAGGGATTCTAGGTCGGCGTGAGTGGTGAGGAGGACCGTGGCAGCTGGAGCCTCGTAGATCTCCCTCGACTTGAATCCTATTATCCCGTCCTCTAAGATGTCTATCTTCCCGATGCCGTATTCTCCTGCGATGTAGTTGAGATCCGTTATCATCTTGACCGGATCCGTTATTCCGTCGACCTCGACTGGGACACCGTTCTCGAATCTTATCGTCAGCTCCCTCGGCTCCTCAGGTATCTCGCTTACAGGCTTAACCCAGTAATATTCCTCCTCAGGGCACTGGGTCTTCAGGTCCTCGAATTGGCCGCTTCCGATCGAGTGAGACCAGAGGTTGACATCTCCTCCGATCTTCCCTCTCGGCCTCTTGACCTCGATCCCATATTTCCTTAGCATCTCCTCTTCTTGGGTTCTCGTGAGGTTCAGCTCTCGGACTGGAGCTATTACCTGGAGGTGTGGGCCGATATACTTGAAGGCGACCTCGAGCCTGAACTGGTCGTTTCCCTTTCCAGTTGCTCCGTGGGCTACTGCCTCTATCCCCTCCTTGACGGCTATCTCAGCGGTCTTCAAGCCTATCAGAACCCTGCTCATGGATGTTCCAACCGGATAGCCTTCGTAGCTTCCATTCGCCTTTATGCATCGGTGAACGTATTCCTTGACGAACTCCTCCTTCGCGTCGATCAGCCTTAAGTCTACTCCGAGCTTCTCAGCCCTCTCCTTCGCCAAATCTATCTCCTCATCTCCCTGACCGACGTCCACCAGTACGCCGACGACCTCATCGAACTTGTAATGCTCTCTGAGCAGGATCGCTATCAGGGTGGAGTCCAGGCCTCCCGAGTAAGCCAACGCGACCTTTTTCCCAGCCATGCTCTCGACAGCCACTTTGGGGAGCGCACCCTATAAAGTTAAGCTGTAGACCTGCTCAGAGTAATGACAGCGATTCCTTGAACTTTCTCCTAGATTCTGAGAGATTCTTTAAGACCTCGTGGAGGCGGCCTGAATGTTCTTTGAGGAGCTTCTCCCTCTCCTCGATCTGTCTTCTGACCTCCTCTGGGTGAGCGGAGCCTCTTGTCAGCCTCAGCCTCGGAACCCTATCAGCCCTGATGACCTCTCTGAAAGCCTCCTCTGGAAGACTTATGCCTCTTCCTAAAACCTCTTCCGCCAGCTCTTGAAGATCCTCTAGCCTGGAGTTTCTCAACAGGATCTTAGACTCGTGAAGCCTTTTCACGAAGGCTCCTACTAGCTGGTGAGCTTCCCTGAGGGAGAGGCCTGAATGCTTTATCAGGGCTTCCGCGAGCTCTATCGCTGGAGCATAGCTTTTGGCCACGGACTCGAGGAGCTTATCCCTCTTGAACCTGATCCGCTTGATCACCTTGGCCATTATCCTAACCGATCTGCATGATTCTCTCAAGGCTTCCCAGATCAGCGGCTTCCCCTCTTGGAGGTCTCGATCGTAGCCTGTTGGGATGCCCTTCATCAGCGTCAGGGAGGCCGTGAGAAGCCCTATCACCTTTCCCGTCTTTGCTCTTAGAAGCTCTAGGATGCATGGGTTCTTCTTGTGAGGCATAACGCTTGACGGCGACGCGAGCTCGTCTGGAAGCTCGACGTAATCGAATTCGCTCGAAGACCAGATTATAAGGTCTTCTGCGACCCTGCTGAGATTGATCATCATTATTGATGCAGCTGACAGAGCTTCTAGGGCAAAGTCTCTTGAGCTGACTGCGTCGACCGAGTTCTCGACCAAGCCCTCGAATCCCAGCAGCTCCGCAACCCTCATCCTATTCAAGGGGAGCGTTGATCCTGCTATCGCACATGCTCCAAGCGGAGATCTGTTGACCCTGTGATAACATGATTCTATTCGCTCGAGGTCTCTTAGGAGGTGATCTAGGTGAGCGAGGAGATATTGGGATACGTATCCTATCTGAGCTTGCTGCAGGTGAGTGTAGTGGAGCATGAGGGTATCATATTCTTCCCTCGCCTTCGAGAGGAAGGCTTCCGCGAGCTTCAAGCCCGCCTCCCAAAGCTCGAGAAGGTATCTTCTGACCCTTAGCCTGATGTCGAGGGCTATCTGATCGTTTCTCGATCTTCCAGTGTGAAGCTTTCCGCCGACCTCAACCCCGAGCTTTTTCACGACGTAAGCCTCTATGAACTCGTGAACGTCCTCGAACTCTCCTTCAAGCTTGATCTCCCCCCTCAAAGCCTTCTCTCTAAGCTCCTCTAAGACCTCCACGATCTTCGCGGCTTCATCCTTCGAGATTATCTTCTGCTCATATAGCATGATGACGTGGGCTTCGGTTCCTTCAAGGTCGTCCAAGAGTATTTCTCGATCATCGCTTAGGGATGAGAGATAGCTTAAGGCTTCTTCATCCATCCCTCTCCCGAGCCGCGACCTGTAAAGGCCGCCCTCATCGGATCCCATCTCACCCTGCATCGCTATGAGCTCCTAGATAACTATGTTGCTAGGTTATTCTCCGGTCTCGACGCCGTCTCTCTTGTAGGTGTGGAGGACTATCGAGGTAACCGTGCTTTTCACCCCAGGGATCTTGAGTATCTTGTTTTTCAGGAAGTCTCTGAACTCCTCTATGCTCTGGGTTGCAACGATAGCGATTATATCGAACTCTCCAGTGACCTCATAGACGTCGACCGTCTCGGGGAGCTTGGTTATCTCCTTGCTGACGCTCTCCAGCTTGCTGGACTCGACGAAGATATGCAGGAAGGCTCTTATGTTCAGCTTCTCGGCCATGCTTTCAGCCTAGAGTGGAGAGCTGTAAGAGAAGCTATTAAGCATTCATATTCCCTCTTTGGAGACCTATTCCGTCACCCTCTTGAAGAGCATTATCTTCCCAGGGTGCTTAAGCATTATCGAGTGAACCTTCTCGTCGAGCCCCTTCTCTATAGCTATCTTCCCAAAGCCTCTAACTATGTAGGCTATGAAGTCCACATCTCCCTTCACGACCTCTTTCTCTAGGGACTCGGCGAAATCTCCGACCTTAACCTCATAGTCCGCCTCGAAGCCCTTCGATCTGAGCTCCTTCGCCATGGATGCGAGCATCCCCTCAACCCCAGCCTTCAGGGAGCTTATCCTCTCCAACCCGTGGTTATTCGAGATCTTCTCTGGCAAGTCGATCACGCTTATCAGCTTAAGGGAGAACCTCTTGTCAAGCGCTCTCACGATGGACTTCAGAATGGTTTCAGGGTCGTCGAAGGGGCGGACAAGGATCGCAACCCTCATCCTATAGCCCGCTGGGACCACGAGGCTTCTCTCCTCTCTGCTCAGAAGCTTTCTCCGCGAGATCTTCCTGAAGGCCATGTATACGAGGAGCCCAGTGAGCATCCAGAGGAATCCGAAGAGCCTTCCAGCGGGATGAAGTAAGACCACGAGCGTCCAGATCGCCGACGTCCCTATGAGACCGAGGAGACCGATTATCGGGATCTCTATGATCTTGCCCTTATTTCTCAGCTTCATCGAGAACGGTATCTTCCAAGGTCTATACACTTCTCTATCCCTACTTCTCAGCATCAGGAGGCTGACCATCAAGAGAAAGTAGCTTAGGGATGCTCCGAAGTTATAGAGGCTTGCGAGGAGGGGGATGTCTCCTGGGAGGGTTAGGAGGAGGCCGACCAGGCCGAAGATGAGGATCGTTCGGGTCGGAGTCCTGAACTTGGGGTGGATGTGGTAGAGCCAGCTTGGAAGAAGGTTGAACTTGCCCATGCTCGCCGTAAGCCTCGAGACCCCTATCACCCCCGTGTTAGCTGATGCTAGGCAGAGGACGAAGGCGGCGACCGAGACGAGCATCGAGAGATATCCTCCCACGATCGGGAACCTGCTCACCAAGACCGCTACGGGATTCTCATAGGATTCCCCAAGCTCTCTCCAGTCTAGGACGCCGACCGAGAGCACGCTGAACAAGATTACCGACAGGAAGACGGCGACGACGCAGAGCTTCGCGGCCCTTGGAATCCACTTGTGAGGCCTCCTAGTCTCCTCCGCCGCCTGAGCTATCGACTCGATCCCTATGAAGGATGCCATGGCGAGGGTGATCCCGTAAAGGAAGTTGTTCGTCCTGATGTCGAGAAGCCCTAGGTAGCCGACCTCGCTGAGCCTTTGAGGATTTCCTAGCTCGGCGAGCTGAGAGACGAAGAAGGCTGGGTTGAAGCTTGTGGAGAATCCGAGGGTCAGGATCGCGGACTGGACGAGAAGCCCGATGACCACGAGCCCTGAAACCATTCCAGCGGAATACTTTATCCCTATGTAGTTCAAGGCGATCAGGAAGGCGACCAAGCCCGCCGCGATTAGGCCGAGGCTCGGGATCTCAAGACCCATCGGAAGCTTTACTGAGATCATTCTGAGCTCTGGGAAGAGGTATTTCAGGTATCCCGCCGAGGCGGTGGAGAACAAGGATATGCAGAGGCTGTAGTCGAGCATTATCGCCCAGCCTGCGAGAAAGCCTACGAGCGAGTTGGTCGCCCTCATAGCATAGACCTGAACCCCGCCAGCATAGGGATAGGTTGGAGCAAGCTCCGCATACGCTAACCCTATCGTGATATAGACCAAGGCGGCGGCGAGAAATGCGAGGGGGGAGGCTCCTCCAGCGTAGAGGGTGACTATTCCTAGGGCTATGAAGATGTCGGCGCCTACGTCGCCGTAGCCCATAGCGAAGGAGCCAAACCAGCCCACCTCCCGCTTTAGCCCCACACCCTCCCTAGATCCCAATCTCTCAGAACCCGAGCCCCACCCAAAAAGACCACCTTAATAACCTAATCCTATGCGAAGGCCATCTCTCTGAAGTGCTCCGATCTTCCAGTAACACCGAGAGAACCTTCAACGGGACCTGCAGCTGCCATGTAGACCTCCCTCGATCAAAAGCCTTACAAAAAGAAGAAGAGGTTAGTTTATCGACTCAAAGCCTCTTTTCGATCTAGGAAGAGTTCGAGGATGATGGGAGTTGAGATCGCTCCCATGGCCATGCAAGATATGACCGTCAACGCCGAGGCTACCATCATCAACGTTGCCGATGAAATGACCTCAGCAACCATGAACCATGTTAAGCTCAGCAATAAGGCCAAGATTATGCTACGCGATTTTAAGGACGGGAATCTTCTAAACTTTGATCTCCATAAAAGCGCTGCGGCAGCCGAGATGGGCGAGATGTAGATGAAGCCTATCAAGAAGCTCGCGACCACTCCAGAGATGAGGACAGCTAGCTCTGGAGCCATGGAGAACGGCTGAGCCGCGATGCGTGAAAGCTCTAGGGAGTATATGAGAGGATAAATTGACAGCTTCACGAGGTTTCTCAGGGTAGGGTTCTCGTATTCTGCTTG
>CAYXHS010000071.1:0-5645 GCA_964465105.1 uncultured Nitrososphaeria archaeon | reverse complement strand
TAATGAAGATCTTGATCTTCTCAGGATCCTTGATTCCAGGGGCACGTTCAACCCCGCTTGACACATCCACCCCATAGGGCTTCACGACCCTCATCGCCTCCTGAACGTTATCTGGATCAAGACCTCCAGCCAAGATAACCGGTAGCTCGAATCTTTCTCCAATTCTCCTACACAGATCCCAATTTGGAGTCACACCTCTTCCCATGCTCCCATCTAGGAGAACAGCATCGAAACCGTCAAGATCCTCTTCCTCGAAGTTGCTCGGGTTGACGGGCTTTATTATCCAGCTTACTCCAAGCTCTCGGAGAACGCTAGGATCGGAAAGGCCGTACGCTTGAACAGCATCAGGTCTAATCTCCTCAACGAGCCCTATGAGGGTGTTTTGATCTCTGCCATCTGCTACCAGGACTACGTCCAAGAAGGGCGGAGCCCTGCCCCTAAGCTCTTTAGCCTTTTCCAAGCTAAGATTTCTAGGAGACCTTGGAAAGCCTACCACAAGACCTACCGCGTCCGCGCCATATCTCATGGCCGCCTCAAGGTCTTGAAGCCTCGTTATCCCGCAGATCTTAATCCTGGTCATCTCCCAACTCCCTCCTTAAGCTCCTTAACTCTCAAGCGGATGTCCTTCGCGCTCATGACCGACGTTCCTATGAGAAATCGTTTCACGCCGATCCTTCTGAAGAGGCTTATATCATGAGCTGATCTTATCCCGCTCTCGAGAACTATTCTATCAGTCTCTCCGACTTCCTCGATCATGCGGTAGGCTCTCTCCAGGCTTAGATCTAAGGTGTCTAGGTTGCGCGAATTCACTCCGATCAAATCCGCATCTGTCGATAACGATTTTCTCAGATCATCTGAAACGTATGCTTCAAGCAAGACCTCAAGGCCAAGATCGTGAGCGTAATCGATCGCGTCCCTCAAAGTCAGATCCCTTGAGTATCCTCTGGCAAAGATGGGATAGATTAGCAGGATCGCCGACGCTCCAGCCCTCCTCGCGGCTTCGATCTGAACCTTCGAAACTATGAAGTCCTTCATGAGCGTGGGCAAGCTTATCGTCTTAGAGATTTCTGATAGATACTTGATCGAGCCTGAGAAATGATCTGGATCCGTTAAGACTGAGAGGGCATCGGCTCCGCCCATCATCATCTCCCTAGCTATCTCTATGGGCTCACATGGGCTTCTCAGCTCACCCCTAGTCGGAGATCTGAACTTCAGCTCGCATATCAGTGAAGGATCCTTATTTAACGCGCCAGTCAAGCTGAGGCTACCTCGAGACAACTCTTCTTTAAGATCATAGTAGCCTTCTGAGACCCTCTTCCAAGCCTTTAAGCATGCCTTTTCCAGGAAGCTCATTCTATAACCTCCATTCTCATCTCAAATCGGGACTTATTGCCTCCCGTTTCTCTTACAAGCTGTTCCAGAAGCTTGATCACCTTTCCCGATTCCATCGCCTGCCATGCCAAATCAACACCATATTTCAGGTCGTCTGCCAGTCCAGCGACTATCAGGGCTGCGGACGCGTTTGCGAGTAGAAGCCTTGTAAGAGGATGACTTTTCCCAAGTCTCCCCGAGAGAGCTTTAAGCGTCTTCTCAACGCATTCATCTCTACCCCTGACGATTATCTCTTCCACTTTCGCCTTGTCGAGCCCGAAGTCTTCTGGCCTAAGCCTCCGCCTCCGAATATCGCCGTCCCTAAGCCACATAACTTCAGTCTCCGAGAAGATCGAAATCTCATCCATCCCACCTACCCCATGGAAGATTAACGCCTCCTCCCTCCCATCAAGCTTTAAAGCCTCAGCGACCTCCTCCATGAGATCCGAGGAGAACACTCCAAGAGCTTGAGCATTTACCCGAGCGGGATTCGTTAATGGCCCCAATACGTTGAAGACAGTCCTTACCGCTATCTCCCTTCTGACAGGAGCCACATTTCTCATCGATGGATGATAGCTCGGAGCAAAGATGAACCCAAACCCGAGGCGCTCTATACATTTAGCAACCTTTTCTGGCCCGACTTCTATTCTCACCCCGATCTCTTCCAAGAAATCCGCGCTACCACAATATCCTGTGAACGATCTGTTCCCATGCTTCGCGACGTATCCGCCTGCAGCCGCCGTGATGAGTCCTGCAGCCGTGCTAACGTTAATCGTTTTGACCGAATCCCCTCCAGTTCCACACGTATCTATCAGCCTTCTCCTCAAGCTAACCTTGACTGGGATGGCGAAGTCCCTCATCACCCTAGCCATCGCCGAAATTACGGCAGGACTCTCCCCGCGAACCCTTAAGGCTATGAGAAAAGCAGCTACCTGAGCTTGGGTTGCCTCACCGCTCATTATCTCGTGCATGCACCTCTCAGCGGTATCAGCATCTATCTCGCCTCGATCGACAAGCTCCTTAATCGCCTCAACTATCATCAAAACTCCCCCTCCAGGAAATTCTTGAGAAGCTTAATCCCATCAACGGTTAGGATGGACTCTGGGTGAAATTGAAGGCCGATGATGGGCAGTTTCCGATGTCTGACCCCCATTATCTCTCCATCTTCGACAGATCTAGCTATGACCTCGAAGCAGCTTGGCAGACTAGCCTCATCGGCCACCAAAGAATGATATCTTCCAGCCTTGATCGGGTTCTCTATTCCTCGGAAAATGCCTCGCCCTGTATGCTGAATGATGCTGGCTTTCCCATGGATTATCCGCCTGGCCCTGATGATCCTCCCACCGAACGCGTGAACTATGATCTGATGGCCCAAACATACTCCGAGAATCGGGATGTTTCGAGAAAACTGCAGCACGGCATCCTCGCATATCCCAGCATATTTCTTCTCGGATGGATGACCTGGCCCAGGAGATAGAATTATCCTATCTGGATTAAGCTCCTCGATGCTCTTAAGGTCGATCTTACCGCTTCTTACGACGATCGAGTCTGCTCCAAGCTTTCCAACGTAATCAGCGAGATTGTAAACGAATGAGTCGAAGTTATCTAGGATGAGGACCCTCATCTAATCTAAACCCTCCTCTAAAGCTCTCACCAAAGCCATCATCTTATGCTGAGTTTCCATCCACTCCCGCTCTGGAACCGAGTCCCAAACTATTCCAGCTCCAGCTTGAATGCTCGCATGATCGCCTCTCCTAACTAGGCTCCTTATCGTGATCGCGAAATCGCAAGACCCATTCAATGAGAAATATCCTACAGCCCCCGCATATGGTCCGCGCCTAACGGGTTCAAGCTCCTCGATCAGCTCCATCGCTCTGGGCTTAGGCGCTCCTGAAACCGTCCCAGCTGGGAACACCGCCTTGAATGCATCATACATGTCCAGCTGGCTCCTTAACCTCGCTTCAACCCTTGAGACCAAATGCTTTACATGGCTATACCTGATTACCGTCATAAGCTCCTTCACCTCCACGGTCCCAGGCTCCGCCACCTTCCCCAGATCATTCCTCGCCAAGTCCACCAACATCACGTGCTCAGCCCGCTCCTTCTCATCCGCCAAAAGCTCCCTGTCAGACAGCTCATCCAGAACAGGGTCACGCGCCCTGGGTCTCGTTCCAGCTATCGGGAAAGTCGTAACCCTACTTCCTTCGACGCGGATCAGCATCTCAGGGCTAGCGCCGATGACCTCATCCTGGCCCAGCTTGAGATAATACATGTAGGGAGAGGGGTTAAGGCTTCTAAGCCTTAGGTAGAATGATAGAAGGTCTCCAGCTATCTCCAGTTCCAGCCTTCTCGACAAAACGACCTGGAACACATCTCCCCTCTCGATATGCTCTTTTCCAGCCTCAACCATCTTGACGAAGTTGTCCTTGCTCATGTTACTTCTCGGAGGGGAATGAGAAAACCTGCCTGGCTCGGAGATGGAATCTGCCTCTCTAAGTAGCCGAAGCAGCTCTGGAAGCCTACCCTCCCCAGCATGAGAATAATAGAGAGCATCCTCGTGATGATCGTAGATTAGAGCATCCTTGAAGAACCCGAACTTCATTAACGGGAAGCCGTCATCAGGTTTCTCAGCCTTACAAATATCCTCCCACAGGTATGCCGCCTCATAGGAGACATAGCCCACGAGGCCGCCCACATACCGAGGCACATGAGGGCTATTCTCGAGCTGAGGAACTATACCTCTAAGCAAGGCTACTGGATCAGCCTCATACTCGCTGATCGAGCCGCCCTCATAGACCCTCACATAACCCTCGTAAACCTCGATGATCAGAGCTGGGTCGAAGCCCATGAAGCTGTATTCTGCAAGCCTTCCAGCTCCCGTAAGGGATTCTAGGAGAAAGGCATCCTGATAATGGCTCTTTAAGGTCTTGAATATCTGGAAAGGCTGAAGCCTCAGATCGAGCCTCTCTAGCTTAGGCTTCTCGAGCCCCGAGCTACGCACGCCAAAGACAGCCACCGTTCATGCAATATGCGCACCAAAGCTCAAATATAAACATTAAGCATCCAGAAGACACATACTCTAGCCGATTCCTTGCCATAGAGAAAGGAATTGAAAGGATCGATTGTCGATCCTAGATACGAGCATTCTGATCGAGAGGGTTAAGCGAAGGGAGGAGATAAGAGAACCTGTTAATGCCGTGAGCTAGACCGTAGATTGATGCTATCTCGCAGTTGATATTGAGAAGTATTCTCATCACTTATAGGCAAGGCTTCTTAGAAGCCTATCATGTTTCTGATAACCTTCCAAGCAATCTCCATAGCTTCCTCTTCCACCTCAGATCAGCTCTCCCGAACCTTACTGCTCATCTCTAAAAACTTTAGAGAGGAAGATGGTGTATAAAACTAATGAAAACGAAAAGCCCGAGAATCATCCTTTGATATCCTCACTCTCAGCTTCCCATATAACTCTGGCACAACTATTCTAATTAACTGCATCAAGTAATACTTCTGCGGAATGACATTTTAAGCAATATGATCCCAATCATTTGTTTGGGTCAGCACTTAAGACATTAATACGTTTTATGCGTATTGGGACCGGGGTGGTCGGATACGCTTGTGCTGATCATGGCGGTGTTTGCTTGATACTTGAGTATCAGCTCATTAACCGAGTTAGGAGAGTATATCGTATTGTTGTTAACCTCGTGGAGATATAGGTCGGCCACTGAGAGGCTATTTTATGGCATCTAGCCTGATGATTTCCGATAGCTCTTTTTGGAAATTATCTTAAATAGGTCTTTGTCAAATTACGGTTGTTGGGCGATGAAGAGGGTTTGTGTTGAGGTTCCGGATTGGGTTGATTAAGAGCTTGTCAGAAAGAAGGTTAAGGAGATAGCATATTCCCTATCATATGTTCCTGTTGACTATCTTCGAAAGAAGCTCGGTGTAACCGAGCTAAAAGAGGATATATCCATTGATGAATCCATTTTAGGGCTCAATAAGTAGATTTAAGTAAGCCGCACCTGCTATTGATTTCAATGCATCGAGTTTGCCATGTAATTAGACTAGATGATACATGCTTCTTTTTACCGCTTTGTAGAAACCCTAAAATATGAACTCGAGGTTAAAGCTGCGGTAACAGATGAAGAGGATTGAAGCGATTATTCTTGGATTAGTTTTGCTATCGTTCATGGTTAGCCTTTATTTTTATCCGCTGATGCCTGAGAAGATTGCGATACACTGGAATGTCCAAGGGCAGGCCGACGGATATGCGTCGA
>CAYXHS010000070.1:0-5665 GCA_964465105.1 uncultured Nitrososphaeria archaeon | reverse complement strand
TCCTTCGGGGTCATGCATTCCTTGACAAGCTTCCCATCATCCTCGAAGATCACATCCCTTCTGGTTATTATCCCGAGAAGCCTGTTCTCCCTATCTACGACGAGAAGCCCGCTTATCCCGAGGAAGCTCATAAGATCCTTGGCCTCCCTCACGGTCGCCTCAGGCCCTATGGTCGCAGGCTTCTCGATCACGATGTTCTCAGCACGCTTAACCTTGGAGACCTCCTCCGCCTGCTTCTGGGCTGGCATGAACCTATGTATCACTCCTATTCCGCCTTCCCTCGCCATCGTTATGGCCATCCTAGACTCGGTAACCGTATCCATCGCGGCTGAGACTATCGGTATGTTCAACCAAATTCTCTTGGTGAACCTGCTCCTAGTATCTACCTCTCTCCTAGATCTTATCGAGGATCTCCTAGGAACGAGTAAAACATCATCGAAGGAGAGGCCCATATAGTTTAGGATCTCCGCCACCGATTTCCCTCAGCCAAATCGTCTTACCAAAATTTATTGTTGACTTCACTCTCTTAGGCTATTCTCCGCGCTCCATCAGAAGCCTCCAAAGCTCGTCGAGAACCGCTTCCCTGACCTTCTCCTCAGATCCATCACTCCTAATCACCCTACTCCCCTCCCTCTTCCTCCCGAACTCTCCTATGACCCTTAGATCTTGGACAGCCCTCATGGCTTGGCCAAGCTTCCTTCTGGGGATCGCCGCCAACAAGACCCCCGAGGAGATGAGCTTAAGCGGATCGCATCCAAGGGCCTCGCAGATCCTCCTAGTCTCCTCGGCCACTGGAACCTCGTCCTCATAGATCGTGAATGAGCATCCGCTCGCCTCCGCAAGCTCGTAAGCTCCACCTATGATCCCTCCCTCCGTTGGATCATGCATGGCCGTCGGGAGATTTCTCCTCGCAAGCCTCAAAGCCTCCTCGAGAACGCTTATCCTCTCATAGAATCTCTCAGCCCTTCTCAAAACCCCTTCAGAGACCTTTCCCGAGAGCTCCTGCCTGAAGTCTGATGCGAGGATCGCCGTCCCCTCGATCCCAGCGGTCTTCGACATGACGAGAAGATCTCCTGGCCTCGCCCCAGAAGAGGATATGGGCTTTTTGGAGACCAGCTCTCCGATCATGTGACCAACGATTATCGGCTTCTCGACCCCAGGAGCTATCTCCGTGTGGCCTGTGATCAAGGCTATCTTCAGCTCTCTGCACGCCCGATCGATCTCCCCCATTATCGGCTCAAGCTCCTCGAGCCCGCCCTCTGGAAGCAGGATCGTCGCCGAAAACCACTTAGGCTCAGCTCCCATGACCGCGACATCGTTAGCGTTCACGTGAACCGAAAGCCATCCAACCCTCGTGCCAGATCCCGTTATGGGATCCATCGCGGCGACGAGGATCCTCCGTCTAGATCTCACAACCGAAGCATCTTCTCCAAATCTGGGAGGGATAATCACGTCTCGCCGCCTATACCCCAGTCTTCTGAGCACGATCTTCTCCAGCGAGCTTCGATCAATCTTTCCAAGCCTCTTCATAGCTCAGTCAGCTTTCTCAGCTTCCTGGTCTTCAATATTTTCTCAGCCCTTTTAAGATCTTGGATCGAGGAGACCCTGAAGAACATCCCAAGCTTTTCATCGAATATCCGAAGGCTCATGCTTGAAAGATAAATCGCTCCCCCAACCCTCTTAACAACATCCTCCATGCTTGCCCTCGGATCCGCGCTGAAAGCCTCCCTGAAGGGCTTCGTCTGATAGGCCGCCATCAGGTAGACCGCCTTCCTCGACGGAGACCTAGGAAGAACAGCCTTAAACTTCTTGGAGCATTCCAGCAAGAAGCTCGCGAAGTCTCTGGTGAGCAGGGGCGCATCTCCTGGAAGAACTACAACTCGGTCGCCCTGAACGCTCTCGACCGCAAATTCTATGAGCTTTCTCGTTCCTCCTTCGAACTTCTCCGACCTTAGAACCTGCGCGAAATACTTGTCAGCAACCTCGCTATATGCTTCGAGATCCCCGTTTCCTTCAACAGCTATTATCAGGTCTTCAACCTCATCAGGTATCGCCTCGAGAACATATTCTATCATGGGCTTCCCGATGATCTTGGCAAGCCCTAGCTCGCGGCCTCCAAGCCTCTCAGACCTCATGTAGATCACAGCAGAAGGTCTGTCCATAGGGTCCCCCACTTACAACATTTTTCCGCAGGCTGAGAGATATAACGCTTCCCTTAAGCTCACGTTAAGCTTGCCAATTTATATATGGGCAAAGCGATAATAAACTTTGATCTGCCATGGAGGCACCTCTTTTCCTAGGAACCGATATCGGGACCTTTGGAACGAAGAGCTGCATAGTCGACTCCTCGGGAAAGGTTCTCGCATCATCCTTCATCGAGTCCGATATACTGATCCCGAATCCAGGGTGGGCTGAGCAGTGGCCTGATGTCTGGCTGAACGCATACGTTCAAAGCGTTAGAGAGGTCTTGAAGATCTCGAAGATAGATCCAGGCGACATCGCGGGGCTCTCGATAAGCGGCCTCTTCTCAGGAGCAGGGGTTCCAGTCGATAAAGAGTTCAAGCCCATCAGACCTGCGATAATCTGGATGGATAGAAGGGCGGTCGAGGAATGTGAATGGATTAAGAGGGAGATCGGGGTGGATGAGATCTTCAAGAAGACGGGGAACGTCGTCGACCCATACTACGGCTTCCCGAAGATTCTTTGGATAAAGAGGCATGAGCCGAAGAACTGGGAGAAGATCCATCAGCTCATGACGATCTATGGCTACGTCATCTACAAGCTCACAGGCGTCCACTGCATAGATCACTCCAGCGCGGGAAACATCGGCGGAATCTATGACATCCATAAGAGGAATTGGAGCGAGGAGCTCATGGAAGAGCTCGGAATACCTAGAACCTTCTTCCCAGAGAAGATAAACTGCTCAAAAGACGTGATCGGGGAGATAACCGAGGAAGGAGCAAAGCTAACCGGACTAAAGAAGGGGACTCCTGTCGTGGCGGGAGGAATCGACGCGCCGATGTCGGCCTTAAGCGTGACCGCGCTGAACGACGGAGACCTAACCTCCATGATCGGAACCTCCATGTGCAACGGGGTGATACAGGATGAGCTAAGGCTCTCGAAGAAGATCGTGACCTTACCGCATGTGGCATATGATCTCCAGAAAGTTTACTCCCACTCCGGCATAGCTACTGCTGGAGCGGTGGTCAGATGGTTCAGGGATATGCTTTCCCAGCATGAGAAACTCGTCGCTGAAAGCTCGGGGGTGTCAGCCTACATGCTTCTCGATAAGATGGCTGAGAAGATAAGACCTGGCGCGGATGGGCTTCTCTTCACGCCTCACATGATGGTCGGGGAGCGTGCTCCATTCTGGAGCAGCAATATGAGAAGCTGCCTCTTCGGCCTTACGATATCCCACACCAAGGCGCACATCTATAGAGCGTTCTTGGAGGCTGTCGCTTACGCCTTGCGAGATAGCATCGAGGTCGATAGGGAGGCTGGCATACCGATAAAGAGGATAATTCTCGTGGATGGAGGAGCTAAGTCGCCTATCTGGAGGCAGATAATGGCCGATGTAACTGGTCATGAGCTACGCTATGTGGAGGCTGCGCCTGGAGCGCCCCTGGGAGATGCTCTTGTAGCAGGAGTTGGAACGGGATACCTGAAGTATGAGACGATCAATGAGTGGGTTTCGGTCGATATGGTCGTGAAGCCGAATCCTGAAAACACTAAGATCTATGATAAGTATTATCAGCTTTACAAGAAGCTTCACCAAAGCCTAGAGGAATGCTATGACCTAGCCTCAAGGATAATCGAGGAGACAGGATAACCTCAGCCCACAGCCTTTACATCACCAAATTTTTGTCGTCTAAAATCCCTCGATATCTTCTCCTCGATCATCAACGTATGATCCAAGGAACATCTCACCCGATATCGTAGATCAATTTACAGAATCTCTCCAGCCTCCTCAAGAAATTATCTCTGTCTTATCTGGTGGGATGGGTTTCATAAAGCTCTAAATAGGAAGGATTGTCTGATGAGAGCTGAGTGGTGTAATGAGGTTCAGGCTTCCATTCCGTCAGGAAAGAGCTCAGCCGCCTCAAAGAAGCATGGTGTT
This sequence comes from uncultured Nitrososphaeria archaeon, assembly GCA_964465105.1. Lineage (GTDB taxonomy): Archaea > Thermoproteota > Nitrososphaeria_A > Caldarchaeales > Wolframiiraptoraceae > Wolframiiraptor. The sequence continues at coordinate 1,548 of CAYXHS010000070.1, read as the reverse complement.
GAGCCCAAGGGTGAATGACATCATAATCCAGCTCAGGGTTCAATCGGAGAAGCTTAGGAGAGCCTATCAGAGGCTGATCGCGAGGGATAGGGAGCTTTTCGAGGCTTGCGTCAGCGCCGAGCAAGAGCTTGATAGAGATAGGGCGACGATCTACGCGAACGAGATAGCTCAGCTAAGGAAGATGAGCAGGACAATCCTGAAGAGCCAGATATCCTTGGAGAAGGTGATCCTGAGGCTTGAGACGATAAAGGACTTCGGAGACGTCATGAACGTTCTCGCCCCGGCGACGAAGATAGTCAAGCAGATCCAGGTAGAGCTCTCTGGAATAGTGCCTGAAGTGGCCCATAATCTCGGAGTGATCGATGAGATGCTTGAGAGCGTCATAGTCGAGGCTGGAAGCTTCACCGGCGCCACGACCACGGTTACGGTCGCGGACAGAGAGGCTAGAAAGATCTTGGAAGAAGCGGCTGAGATAGCTGCTCAGCGGATGAGCAAGCAGTTCCCAGAGCTACCTGAGATGGGCTCCGAAGCTGCAGAAGGCTCCAAGTCTCAGACATCAAACACGCCGTAGAGGGCGGAGGCTTTCTCGAGGGAAAAGAGTTGGAGGAAGATTTCACCTAGACGGTCTTTGACCATACCTTGTTCTCTTGAACTCCCGCATATACTCTATATCCTTTTCTGTAAGCTCTTGAGGCTTCCCTAGGAGCAAGGCGAAGATCGCCGACCTTGCGAGATCCTCAACAACTATCGCGTTATCCAAGGCTTCATTATAGCTCTCCCCATAGGTTATGACTCCATGCTTTCTCAGCAAGGCGACCTTACTCTTCCTCAGAGCCTCAACTATGCTCTCAAGCTCTTCCACCTTCGTCGTCCCAGGATAAGAATAGTTTCTGACCACGGGAACTCTCCCTTCGAAGGCGTGAGCCTGCTCGGTCGTCAAGCATGGCATATCCATCTCCAGGATCGCGAAGACCGTGGCCATAGGCGAGTGGGTGTGAACGACGCATCTCGCCTCTGGGATCCTCTTGTGAACATAGACGTGCATGGGGGTCTCGCTGGATGGCCTAAGCCTGCCCTGAACAACCTTCCCCTCTAGGTCCACGACGACCAGATTCTCCTTGGCGACTCTCTCCTTACTGAAGCCGCTCGGAGTGATCACGACGTAATCCGTGTCAGGAACCCTCGCGCTGACGACGCCGAAGGTGCTCTTCACAAGCCCCTCCTCGAAAAGCTTCCTAGAAACCTCCAAAACCCCGCTCATAACCTCATCGAGAACCCTACGATCTATGTTAAGCCCGCTCATGCCAAAACCTAGCCAAAAGATTTATTTAAGAAGTTCCCCCTCAAAACGCCCGAAAATACTTATATGCAGCCACATGCCTGATAGAATTGGCTCATGAAGATTTCCAGCCCACCGCTGGAAATCGGATGCGGGAGAAAACCCTCAAACCAATGACCGCGCTCACAGGCTCAAGCACCGCCTAATGGATGGAAACAAGCCCCTGGACCCGAGAACGCCGGCCGGTGGATGCCTCGGCTCGGGCGCCG
>CAYXHS010000069.1:0-5686 GCA_964465105.1 uncultured Nitrososphaeria archaeon | reverse complement strand
GGGCCCGTAGCTCAGCCAGGATAGAGCACCGGGCTTTTAACGCTCTGGAAGAAACCCGGGGGTCGCGGGTTCAAATCCCGCCGGGCCCGCAAATAAAAAGTTTTGGGGGATTGTAGTTTGGTGGATTTATTTTCTTGAGAGGGTTGTTCCTGAGGTTAGGTCTATTATTGCTCCGCTGTATCCCCAGATGAATCCTCTTATTCCTAGGTTTTCTGCGAAGAAGTTGTTCATGATCACGAGGTTGTGGTAGAATAGTCTCACCTGATCTCCTTGATCGAACTCGCTTGAGACGTCCTTCCATTCAACTTCTCCATCTCCAGCCTTAGTCCAGTTCCCCCTGGTAAGGGCGAGGACCCTCTGATCCCCTCTCCTCAAGATCATGTAGTTCTCCCCTATCCTCTCGACCTCCCCTCGGAAGCTTAGGTAGATTGAGGTATGCTTATGCCTCTTTGCGCAGGCTTTCACGAGCATCGGCCTGAAGATCGTTACCTCATCTTGCCTTAATCCGAGGAGTATTCCCTTGGTCTCGTTTTCCACGTTTCTAGCTAGGATTATTGCTTGGGCTGTTCCCTCTTTCACGTAATCCTTCGCCTCGATCCAGGGAAGCCCCCTGACCTCATCAGAGACCATGATCCACCTTCCCTTAGCCAACAGTTTCATTTGCTCTCCTGATTCCCTCAATATCGTTATCGTCGAGTTGTCGATAGATGTTACCACGACCTCCTCCGCGACGACCTTCTCTCTCAGGTCGTTTACCAGCTCCTCTCCTGCGGAATCTGGAAGCGCATTCAAAGCATAAGCTCCTGAGATCGATATGATCAGCGAGACGGCTATGATCACCGTTAGCAGGGCGATCTTCTTGTGGGAAAACTTCAAGCTCATGTTCTCACATCAAGTTGAATCCTGTCTTCTAAAAGGGATCATGTATCATTCGTGCACAACGTTTTAATTCCGCAGCCCATAGGGAAATGCGGGCTATGGCCTTCAGGATGATCCTAGGATATGACATAGTCATGGAGATAATCAGCTCCATCGCCGCGTTCCTCATCTCATACTATGCTCACAGAGCATACGCGGCGACCAAGAAGAAATCATTCCTACTTCTTCAGTTAGGCTTCATCTCGGCTGGGGTCGGCCTGATCCTCGACTCCCTCCTTCTCTCAGCCGCCATATTCTCTAAGATCCCCCGCCTAACGGCGACAGGATACTCGGCATACTTCATCCTAACGATCGTATCATACTGCTTGATTCTCAGCTCCTATGCCGCGGATAAGCTTGAGCGCTCAGGAGCATACGCGGCCTCGATACTTCCTCTCATAGGCTTCGGGGCTTTGCCGGAGGGAATTCTGCTCACGCTCTCTGGGGCTATAATGATTCAGCTTGGAGTGAACTTCTCCTTAAAGCGGTCTGCTGACAGCTTCTTGGTTTTCCTGGCCTTCGCCCTGATCTTCTTGGGCCACCTCTCATTCATGCTTCAAGCTCTCAGGTTTCCAGGGCTTCTGATAGCTGGCCACGTGTTCAGGTTTCTCGGCTTCATCTCCTTTCTCATACTCCTCCTCAGAGTGGTGAAGCCGAGTTGAAACATTATCGATCAAGGCTCAAGATAATCTTGGATCTACTTGAAGCGATTCACGAGCACGGAGAGAAGGTTTCGGCGATCCTCACTTACGCGAACCTTCCCTATGACAGGTGCATGAAGTATCTTGAGGATCTCCTTGAGAAAGGTTTGATCGAAAGGGCGGCCGAGGGCTACAAGATCACGGAAAGAGGCTATAAGTTCTTCGAGGAGCTGAAAAGAGCTGAGAGGCTGGCTAAAGCTTTCGGCTTCTCCCTGTAACAACTCAACTCTCATGATCGAGCCTGCTCTGACACATATTCACAACTCTTAAAAGCGGCTTCTCATCAGCTATAGCGCCATGACGATCAAGGTAGTCGGAATATGTGGTGGCCATAAGCGGGGCGGAGCTTCAGAGTTCTTTTGCCTAGAGGCTTTGAAGAGCTGCGAAGAGGCTGGAGCTAGCACCGACTTCATCCACCTAGCAGACTACGAGATCGAACCCTGTCAAGCATGCTTCGATTGCGCCCCACAGAGAGCTGGGAAATGCATTTTAGAAGATGACTTCGAGAAGGTTTCCAAGAGGCTTCTCGAAGCCGATGGCCTGATAGTCTGCAGCCCAGTCTACTTCGGTCTTATTTCAGGCAAGCTCAAGAACTTCATGGACAGGACGATCGCCCTCAGGGTCAACGGCTTCAAGCTCAGGAACAAGGTCGGCGGAGCAATAGCCGTAGGAGCAGCCCGAGGAGGAGGACAGGAAACAACCCTCCTAACAATAATAATATGGATGTTAACCCATGACATGATAGTAGTCAGTAATGGGGCTCCTGGAGCACATATAGGGGCCGTCTGCCAAGCAAGACATCCGGCTGATGCTCCGCAGGATGAGAGGGGCCTCTTGGAGGCCAGGAAGGTGGGGAGAAGGGTCTCTGAGGTGATTAAGCTGATCACCCGCTCAAGCTAATCCAACCAAGAGAGATGCCTCATCTTTCCACGGCTAAGATCATCTGCACCCGCTCCTCTTAGAACCTGGCTTTACACTTATTAGTGAGCTGTGGGTATAGTTTATGTCGTGTCTCCTGCTAGATCTTCCCGCATGAAGAAGGCTAAGAGAAAGGAGCCTCCGCCAGAGGAGCCCTCGATCTTGGAGCACTTCCTCGTTCCAAAGCATAGGGTTCTATCTCCTGAGGAGGCTAAACACGTCTTAGAGAAGTATAGGATTCAGCCTCATCAGCTACCATATATCTTGGTCTCAGATCCAGTTGTCAAGGCTATTGGGGCTAAGCCAGGCGATATTATCGAGATCATACGGGATTCGCCGACCGCTGGAAAGGCGGTATACTACAGGCTCGTTGTCTCAGCTGAGGAATAGGGAGGATGGAAAGAGTTAAAACTTGGAGGTGTCGGAAAGGATTGGGCAGAGTGATAGTCTCGGGTTTGAGATTTGTGGGTAAAAGATTTGGGTTAGAGGTGATGTTGGATGCTTAAACAGGTCGAGCTTAGACAGGAGGATCTATGGGAGGTCATCCGAGCATACCTAGAAGACGAAGGCCTCGTCCGCCACCATCTAAAGTCATATAACTGGTTCATCAAGGAGGGGTTAAACGAGCTCGTAAAATCCCTCGGAGATCTTGAGATTCAGACGAGATATGGGACTATAGTCTTGAAGATGAGGAATCCCGAGGTCGGGAAGCCCGTCTTCGAGGAGGTCGATGGGACGGTCATAGAGAACATCACTCCTATGGAGTGCAGGCTCAGAAACCTGACCTATGCGGCTCCCCTCTACGTCGAGATGATGCTATACCTGGATGGGAAGCCCGTCCTCCCGAAGCCTGAGAAGGTCAAGGTTGGGATAATCCCGATAATGGTGAAGTCGGATATCTGCCCGCTCTCCAAGATGAGCGATGAGGAGCTCATGGAGATAGGAGAGGACCCGAAGGATCCAGGAGGATACTTCATCATAAACGGGTCTGAGCGGGTGATAGTCGCGATAGAGGATCTCGCTCCGAATAGGATCCTCATAACCGAGAAGGAGGCGAATGGAAGTCAGCTCAGCGCGATCGTGATCTCCACGGCATACGGGAGGCAGGCGAGAACCGAGGTTACCTACAAGCCCGATGGCCCCGTTAAGGTCTTCTTCTCGAGGATCTACAAGGGCATCCCAGCGATAATCATGCTCAGAGCTCTGGGGATGACGAACGACCGAGAAATACTTAGCTTGGTCTCCCCGCTTGAGGAGGTTCAGGAGCTTCTCCAGCCCTCCTTCGAGGAGGCTGAGGGAATAGACACCGAGCATGAGGCTCTCAGATACATCGGGAACAGGATAGCCTTCGGCTACGCCGAGGAGTATAGGATCCAGCGAGCAGAGCAGCTGATCGACAACGTCCTCCTACCTCACATAGGAACGAATAAGGCTGCGAGATATCAGAAGGCGATCTTCCTCTGCGAGGTCATAGGAAGGCTTCTGGAGACGAGCCTGGGAATCAGGAAGCCCACCGATCGAGACCACTACGCCAACAAGAGGCTTAAGCTCGCGGGGCCGCTTCTGATGGAGCTTTACAGGATGGCCTTCATGAAGCTCCTAAGAGATGTGAGGTATCAGCTCGAGAGAGCTGCCGCCTCAAGGTATCCGGTCAAGATCTCGACCTTCGTCAGGCCGGGCATAATCACGGACTTCGTCAAGCATGCGTTCGCCACGGGTAACTGGCCAGGCGGAAGAGTTGGGGTAACCCAGCTTCTAAATCGGACGAATCACCTCGCGACGATCAGCCACCTCAGGAGGGTTCAATCTCCGCTTAGCAGAAGCCAGCCCCACTTCGAGGCGAGAGACCTTCATGGAACCCACTGGGGGAGAATATGCCCCGCTGAGACCCCTGAGGGAAGCAACTGCGGCCTCGTCAAGAACCTGGCCCTGATGGCTGAGATAAGCTACCCGATCAAGAAGCGCAGCCTCCTCGAGAAGCTATACTCCCTTGGAGTGATCCCGCTATCCGAGATGATAACTAGGAGAAAGCATTATGCGGCGAAGGTCTTCGTGGACGGCCTGCTCATAGGCTATCACACTAACGGCGAGAAGCTCATCGGTATTCTGAGAGAGCTTAGGCAGAAGGGTGAAATAAGCCTCAGCGTGAACATGGCGCTCTACAAGTTCCCGCACGTCCAAGAGGTCTGGATAAACACGGATGAGGGAAGGGTTAGAAGGCCGCTCATAGTCGTCAAGGATGGAAAGCCTCTGCTGACCCAGGAGCACATAAAGGGGCTGAAAGATAAGACCTTGAGGTTTAGGGATCTCGTCTCGATGGGCGTAATAGAGTTTCTCGACGCCGAAGAGGAGGAAAATGCTTTCGTCGCCCTCAGACCTGAAGATGTTACCAAGGAGCATACTCACCTAGAGATATGCCCATACGCCATGCTAGGAGCCGTCGTGTCTATAATCCCCTACGCTGAGCACAACCAGTCTCCAAGAAACATCTACGAGGGAGCTATGGGCAAGCAGGCGCTCGGGGTCTTCGCAATAAACCATAACCTGAGGGTGGACTCCAGATCTCATCTGCTAGTCTATCCCCAGAAGCCGATAGTCATAACGAAGGCCATGGACATGCTGGACCTATACAGCAGGCCCATAGGCCAAAACATGGTGGTCGCGATCCTAACAGGCCAAGGCTACAACATGGAGGACGCCGTCGTCCTGAACAAGTCTGCGGTTGAGAGGGGCTTAGCCCTATCCCTGAGCTACCGCGTCTACGAGGTCGAGGCGAGAACCTACATAGGCGGAGAGAAAGATGTCATCCGAATTCCCGAGCCCTCCGTGAGAGGCTACAGGGGAGAGCACGCGTACAGGGTTCTCGACGCGGATGGTCTTGCTCACATAGAGGCTGACGTAACGGGCGGAACAGTCATAATAGGAGTTCAAAGCCCGCCGAGGTTCCTCGAGGAGTATCAGCGTGCTCCGGCCAGGGAGCTCGTCTGGAGAGACTCTTCTGAGACCGTCAGGCCGTCCGAGGCGGGAGTAGTGGACACGATATTCTTGACGAAGAACGAGGAGGGGAACAAGCTGGTTAAGGCTAAGGTTAGATCCTTCTGCGTGGCGGAGATAGGGGACAAGTTCGCGTCGAGACATGGTCAGAAGGG
>CAYXHS010000068.1:0-5697 GCA_964465105.1 uncultured Nitrososphaeria archaeon | reverse complement strand
CCGTTCATCCAGCTGATAACGAGCTGGGCGATCAAGAAGGGGAGGTTCAGGAGGCAGGAGGCCATGATCTACGCCATGGAGGAAGCTTATCCCCAATCCCTCAAAAAAGTCTTACCTAGGAGCAGGATTAAGGAGGTTGAAGTGGCTCAGAGGTTTAGGGAGCGTAGGCTCGCAATCAAGGACAAGGTTGAGTGGATCAAGAGCAGCCAATATGCTAAGTATAGGCATATAGCTCCCCCGAGGTTCGAGTGGCTCGTTGACTGCGGGATCTTAAAGCGCAGCGGCAGGGGAAAGTATGAGGTGAATAGCCAGATGCTCTATGATCCGCAGGCTATCTTAAAGCTGGCTTCCCTCAGCCCAGAGAAGATTGACCATTACTTCTTTAACGATTTCCTCAAGCCTCTCTTTAGGGTGTATAAGCCTGCTGAGAGATATGATGTGTTCAAGACCATGCTTGAGGTCTATGGCAAGATGAGAAGCTACTTTGGAGAGAGAGTTGACTTAGTCAAACTTGAGTGCATGACAGCCCTCACCTTGATGGAGAAGGGGTTGATCGCTGATTTGAGTTCAATACATGACGCCTTCAATAGTCTCGCTATTCAGTTCCCAGACAAGATCTACGTTATGCCAGGAGCCAGGGGGAAGTCTCCTCTCGCCTACATAGATACCAAGGATCTGGAAGTCTAGCTTATTCCGAAGAGCAGGAGAAGCCTTGACGCTGCTCCTCCAACGATTATCGCTAAGGCTATCTCAAAGACTGTAACCAGTATCGCTGTTTTCATTCCAGCCTCCTTGATTAGGGTTGAGATCGTCGCGACGCAGGGTATGTAGAGCATGGTTATGAGGGAGAGGGTTATCATCTGGTTCGCGGACAAGACCTGAGAGAAGTCCAGGGTTCCAGTCAGCGATGCGAGCATCGCGAGTATGAGCTCTTTCCTCAAGACCCCGAAGATCAGCAATATCCCCACCTCCTTGGGCAAACCTAGCCATCCAGAGGTTATTGGGCTGAGGAGGTCGGAGATTATGGGAAGGGCTCCTGAAAGCTCTAGGAGCTTTATGATAACTCCCGAGAGAATTATCAGGGGAGCTGCTATGTAGAAGTATTCTCTTAGCCTGAACCATGTCATCACGAGTATCGTCTTGAAGCTTGGAACCTTGTAGCTGGGCATCTCCATTATCAGCTCGACAGCCTCTCCTGGGAGGATCCTCGAGGCGGCGACGCCCACGAGAAAGGAGGTGAGCAGGGCGAAGATATAGAGGATTACAACCCATTCTATTCCCACGTATCTTCCAACGAGCCCCATCACGACGACGGTCACGGCGGAGCATGGGATCAAGGTCGTCATTATCATGGCTATGAGCCTCTCCCTCCACGTGTCCATTATTCTGGCCGCGAGGCATCCAGGAACGTTGCATCCGAAGCCGAGGAGAAGTGGGATGACGGCTTTGCCGTGAACTCCCGCCTTATGCATGAGGGAATCCATCAGGAAAGACATTCTCGATAGGTATCCCCAGTTCTCCAGGGTGAAGGTTAGGAAGTAGAGGGGGAGGATGTAGGGTATCGCTAACCCTAGCAGGAATAATGTTCCTTCGATCGCCGACCAACCGATCTCAGGTAAGGCTGAAACCCCGAAAAGGTTTACCCAAATCCCGCGGAGAGCCTCAGAAAGGTCTTCCTCGAAGAACTCTGCAACTTGACCGCCGACCCCAAAGACCAGGGAGAATACTCCGAGGAAGAATAGGATGGCTATGAGGTATCCTAGAATCGGGTGGGTTGCAAGCTCGTCGAAGCGGTCTCCTAGGCTCGGCTTCCTAGGCTTAACTATCCTGACAACCTTCCACGCGATCTGATCAGCCAAGCTCGCCCGCTCGTTCGCGATTGCTATTGAGGAGTCGTGTCCATGAACCTTCTCGAGCTCGGAGATCAGGTCTCTCGCAAGCGGGATCACGTCAGGCTTCTTCTCCTCAACGATCCTCCAGATCTCCTCGTCTTTCTCGAGGAGCTTTATCGCGACCCATCTTCTAGGATAGGGTAGATCTACGTCGTCTAGCGCCTGCTCAAGCCTTCTAATGCATTCCTCGACTTCCTTCCCATAGCTTGGAGCTTTTGGCATGAGCTTCTTTCTGTGAAGCTCGATCGCCTTATCCAGGATTTGGATTACTCCTTTTCCTCGGGGCGCGACGGTTTCCACGACGGGTATGCCCAGGATCTCTTCTAGGGCGTGGACATCTATCTCGATACCGCTCTTGTTAGCGAGATCCATCATGTTCAAGGCGAGGACGAGAGGTCTTCCGAGTTCGAGGAGCTGCAGGGTGAAGATCAGATGTCTTTCCAGGGCGGTCGCATCGACCACGTTCACGACCACATCGGGCTTCTCTTTCGCGATGTATTCTCTGGAGATCCTCTCCTCGAGCGAGTAGTGGGTCAGCGAGTAGATTCCTGGAAGATCTATCACGTCTATCAGGAAGCCCTTGTAGAATAGGGTTCCCTCAGCCTTCTCGACGGTGGTTCCAGGCCAGTTCGCTATATGCTGGTGGAGGCCTGTAAGCTGATTGAAGATCACGCTCTTCCCGACGTTCGCCTGACCAGCGAGAGCTATCCTAAGATCTGGCCGCTGATCCCGCTTAGCCGAGGCTCGGCTGGCTTCCAACAGGCTTCACCTCAACCAAGATCATCTCGGCAAGCCCCCTCCCGATCATGAACCTAGATCCACCGACCTCGATCTCAATGGGCCCTCTGAAGGGAGCCTTTCTAACAACCTTGATCTTGGTTCCAGCAAGTATCCCTAGGTCGGCGAGCCTCTTGACAGCGCCCCAGGCGGCCCCCCTTCGCCTCCAACCCCACCTAAATCTTCGGCCGAAAGACCCCCAGAATCCAGCTCCTGGAGGGGGGCTTCTAGCCCTAGGAGTTATGGCGACCACTACGCCTTCCTGACCTTCTTCAAGCATAGTTAGGGGGATTCTCATGAGCTTTTCACGCAAGGCTAAACGAGCTTTCGTAAGGTTCTTATTCTCGGAGCCGTATTTAAATTTGCGGCGTAAAGTCATGAGCTTTACGATGTTATTTTCGCGCAATCGCAGCAAAACAGCGCTCCTAGAGCTTAAACCTGGTTGAGAGAGGTGGAGTGGTGGATGCGCTTCGAGGAGGTTCTCGCTGGAATTAGAGCCGTGCTGGCCAGAAAGCTTATCACGGGATACGGTTTTAGCAGAAAGAAGGCTGCGGAGGCTCTTAGCTTGAGCCAGCCAGCGATCACCCTATATCTGAATGGGCGAAGGGCGTCCGATTCCTCGAGGAAGATTTCTGAAAACCCGATCGCAAGACGTTATGTCGACGGGTTGATCGAGAAGATCCTGTTGAGAGGGTCTTTGAGTAGGTCAGAGCTCTATGATGCTGCTCTCAGCCTTTGGAGAATTCTGGAAGCTGAGAAGGTTGGAGAGGAAGGGATGGAGCTTGCTCCGAGCAAGGAGGAGGATGAACGGTCAAAGCTTCTTCAGTCTCTGCGTAAGAGGGTTCAGGCTGAGCAGGAGTCGGCTGAAGAATTTATGCGGGCTGCGATGAGCTTGAAGGATGATCTGACTAGAATGATCTTCAGGATGATAGCAAGCGACTGCATTAGGCATGCAGACATATTGATGACCCTAATCTCGGCGATCGAGAGAGAAGAGCTTGTGAGCGTTGATCAGCTCAAGAACATAGACCTCTCCAGGCTTCTGGAAAAGGAGGAGGAGGCGCATATCAGAAGCTTGGATGAGGTTAAGGGGCTTCTGCCGAGCGGGCTCGCATCGATTCTGGTGGAGCTCATACAAGATGATGAGCGAAAGCACTCGAAGATACTTAGGAGAATCTTAAGCCTTGTGAGAGAAGGTTAGGGGCCTACTATTATCGGTCTTCTTTCAACCAGGGCCTGAACAAGCTTTCTCCTCCCACTATCCAAGGCCCTCCAAAGGGTTCCACGAGAGATCCGCATGAGCCGAGCTGCCTCTTCTTGGGTTTTGCCCTCCAGATAGACCAGCCTAAGAGCCTCAAACTCATCTGGCCTGAGGTGGATTGGAGGTCTCTGCACGGGTACCCCAGAGTCATTTAGGGGGGCGAAGATGAAGCCTCCTAGACCCATCCTGATTAGGCGCTCCTTCGGCGGCCTCCCCCTTCCCTGGATCCTCCAGCACCATCTCCTCATTATCTCCTTCTCGATGGGAGGAAGGGATTTAATCAAATAAGAGTCCTCCTCTTTCAGATATTTCGTGTAATTGCACAGATTTATATCCCGCGATGAAGTCGATAAGCCGATGAGCGGAGATGCGGTATCTAGTTCCTCTTGAGAGCAACCAGGGACTTCGATCAAAGATATCGGCGCATTTCGGGCGAGCGCAGTTTTACGCCATAGTGAGCTGCGAGAAACTTGGAGCCGAGGCTAAGGTTGAGATAAGATCTGCGCCTGGCTTGATGCATGGAGGGGGATGCGGGGCCACGGATATCATCAAGAGCTTTGGGATTGATGCCGTGATCGTTAAGGGCATAGGGATCAGGGCGATTCAGATTCTTAGAGAGATCGGCGTGAAGATCTATAAGACAAGCTCTGAGACCTTAGATCAGGTGATAGAGGAGCTAAGAGATGAGAAAATTATGGCGATAGATGATCGAGAAGCCTGCAAGGGAAGCCGCGGAGAATTATCCGCGGGCTGATAATTCCTCACGCCTGGGGGAGAATCTTTCATGGAGAAAGCTGCTAGAGAGCTTGAAGAGATTAGGTCGGCTATCGAAGCTAGGATGAGGAAGATTAGGCGGAAGATCTTGATCTTGAGCGGGAAGGGCGGGGTCGGGAAAAGCGTTGTAACGGCTAACCTTGCGTTGGCTCTAGCCTTGAAACATGGCGAGGGAAGAATAGGGATACTCGATGGAGATCTCACTGGGCCTAGCATCCCGAAGATCCTGAAGGCTAGAGGTCAAACCCTGAGAGCAGGGCCTCCTGGAATCTTTCCCGCAAAGGGGCCGCTTGGCATAAAGGTGGTTTCCATGGATTATCTGCTACCTGAGAATGAGACTCCCGTGATCTGGAGGGGACCTATGAAGGCTAGAGCGATAATGCAGTTTCTCTCAGAGGTTGTTTGGGGCGAGCTTGAATATCTGCTCGTGGACCTTCCACCTGGAACCGGAGATGAGGCTCTCACGATCGCTCAGCTCATCCCAAAGGTCGATGGGGCGATAATCGTTACCCTGCCCTCCGAGTTATCTCAGCTCATAGTAAGGAAGGCCATAAGCTTCTGCAGGAGACTCGAGCTCCCAGTGATAGGATTGATTGAGAACATGAGCGGGTTTACATGCCCGAGCTGCGGAGCGAGGATAGACGTCTTCATGCATGGCGGAGGGGAAAAGATCGCTAAGGAGATGAACGTGAGGCTTCTGGGGAAGATTCCGCTTGACCCCGATCTTTGCAAGGCCTCAGACCTAGGCGAGCCCTACGTGATCGCTCACCGTGATAGAGCTGCGGCTCAAGAATTCCTGAAGATCTCCGATGAGCTTGAGGGATTTTTCGGGCGGGATTAAATATTTGTGCCATAGCACGAAAAGTTAAAAGCCTCATAGGAGAAGTATTTAGCTGGTGGTCGAAGACATGTGGTATCCATACGGGTATTGGTATCCTTACATGGGTTACGGCGCGCCGTATTATCCTCCACCCTTCTACCCGCCGTATCCAC
>CAYXHS010000067.1:0-5756 GCA_964465105.1 uncultured Nitrososphaeria archaeon | reverse complement strand
GATCAAGAGCAGTATGGCCTCATACCTGCTCTGAGCTTGAACAGATTTAACCTCATTTTCAGTTATGCCGTAAAACTCCATGGCTTTCCTCAACCTCTCTTCGCTCCTAAGCTCACTCTCTTCGACCTCTTCTCCCCCGATCTCCTGAAGAAGGTCTCTAAACGCCTTGATGACCTTATCCTTGCTTTCAGCCACGACGCAGCATCCAACCTCCTCGGTATCAGTCCTTACTCCCAGCCTGTCAAGAACCCTGTTTATCTGAGTGTCCGCAGCAAGTCTCACGAGAAGCTCGATCTCGAACTTCCTCGAAACGTTCGTGCCGGCCTTAAATGCTAAGTGGGTTGCGACCGCGGTGGCATGGATCTGCTTAACCGACACTACGCAGCCAGCATCGAAGACCTGGATGATCGCATCCTTATTCTTTCCTCTCACCCTCTCGAGAACATCGATCGGGTTTTCGAGAAATTCTCTTCTGAGATTTCTATGAACTGAGGCGGAGACCCATTTATCGCTGAAGCTTATCATGCTCAAGGCTCATCCTCCATGAACGACTGGAACGAGGAAAATTTCTCTAACCCCTCTAACAGGTATCTTCTCAGGGCTTCCCAAGCAGGAGATCTCAACCCCATCGACGAGCACGAGGATATCTGGGGAAATCTCATCAGCCTCCAGAACCCTGCCCTTAAGCTTCTCGGGAAGCTTCCTCAAAACGTCCAGAACGCTCTCATCTCCGCTGGCCTCAAGCTCGAAGACGCTGTTCTCAGAAAGCTCCTTCAAAGGGCCTAGAATCCTGATGACGACCCTCTGCTTAACATCAGATCCCTCAGAGAGGTGCATGCTCCTCATCTAGCTCCGAGCAGGTCATCCTCATCATCGGGCATAAAAACCCTACTCCTCGAAATATTTATCTTAACTGGCTTCAGGCGCCTCAGCCTCTTCTTCGGCTTTCTCAAGCTCCTTCTTGACAAGCCTAGTTATATACCCGGCCACCTGGTTTCTGAGCTTTTTCGAGACCTGACCTGACAAAACCTCTCCGACCAGCAGCTTGTTAAGCTCGAAGTCGGCTGAAACCCTCTCTGGAAACCTCTCCATTATCTCTCTCGCCAAGACCTTAACCTTCCTAGTTTTCACGCGTCCCATGTTCTCAGGCTTAAGTATAAGTCAGCTTCGTCGAGAATAAAAAGCTTAATCAGAAGGTTTTAATGTCGCCTGGATTCTCGCGGTAACGCTTTTTACCCACAATTCTTATATCCAAAACTTATCTCCAAGATTAGTGCGGAGGCTGAGAGCTGTGCTGAGGGCGAAGAGCCATCTGCGGAAGAAAGTTCACGTGAGCGGGAACGAATACTATTACATACACATTCCATCGAAGCTTGCTCATGATAGCCAGTTTCCGTTTAGCGAGGGGGATGAGCTGATTATCTCGGTGGATGTAAGCTCTTCGAGGATGATAGTTCAGAAGATCGGGAACAAAAACGAGAAGAAGCATCAGCAGAGAAAAGCCAGGAGAAAAGGCTAGAAGATCCTTCTCGGCCTCCTTCCAATCTTCTCAGAAACTTCCTGGCATACGCTCTCCAACTTTCCTGATAATCTGAATAGATGGCTTCTGCACCTGCAGTCAGACGACCCAAATCCTTTGATGCTCTCTAAAGAGATTTCCGAAAGGATTCTTGCTATAATGCACTCATATTCTCTGCCAAGGTCGTAAGCATAGGCGGCGATCGGCTTCACCTTCTTGCTCTTAGTTAGGTAGTCGATGTGCCATCTAAGCTTTTTCACTCTAGACTTATGTCTCATTATCCTCTTCTCAAGGTTGTTTTGCGCCGAGCCCACGTAAACGTATAATCCCTTCTTGAAGGTTAGCCTCCCGAGCCCGCCAACCCGCATTCTGACATCTTCCGCGATCTTAAGGAAGAGTAGATAGACTCCTCTCATGTCTCCATCTCATTATCCATAGTAAATGCTTATAATGAGATCTGATAACTGTTAAGCTGGCGGAGATTCTGAGATGGTGTCGGGGAAGCCTGCGAGGCTTTATGAGAGGCTCGATGGAAATGCCGTGATCTGCAAAGCTTGCCCTAGATATTGTAGGCTTAAGCCTGGGCAAATAGGGTTCTGCGGAGTCAGGGGAAACGTGGACGGCGTCCTCTACCTATTCGTTTACGGAAAAATCATAGCGGCGCACGTCGACCCAATCGAGAAGAAGCCCGTGATGCACTTCGCCCCGGGATCAAAGGTATTCTCGATCGCTACTACCGGATGCAATTGGGCATGCAAGTATTGTCAAAACTATGATATCAGTCAGAGGAGGAAGGTTGAGGGAGCTGACGTTACTCCCGAGATGGTTGTCAAGATGGCGAAGCAGTATAGGAGCGACGGAATAGCCTACACCTATAACGAGCCTACGATCTTCATGGAGTTCGCGCACGATGTAGGGGTGATCGCGAGGAGGGAGGGGATGTTCAACATCTTCGTGACCAACGGTTACTGGACTCCAGAATCAGTGAACGAGGCGAAGGACTTCCTCGACGCCGCGACGGTCGACTTCAAGGGAAACGGTGATCCAGACTTCCTGAGGAAGTTCAGCAGCGTTCCGAGCCCTGATCCCATCTTCGAGACTCTACTCGAGCTGAGAGATAAGACGAGAGTGCACATCGAGATAACCGACCTGATCGTTCCGAGGATAGGAGATGATCTAAATCAGGCTAGAAAGCTCGTGAAATGGATCTACGACAACCTCGGCCCAGACGTTCCAATACATTTTCTCAGGTTTCATCCAGACTACCTGATGCTCGACCTGCCTCCGACCCCGATCGAGACCCTTGAGAAGCATTATGAAATAGCGAGGGAGGAGGGGATGAAATACGTTTATCTCGGAAACGTTCCAGGTCACAGCTATGAGAATACGGTTTGCCCCGAATGCGGTCAAGTGGTGATAGAGCGATATGGCTTCGACATCCTCTCATGGAACCTAGACGAGAAGAATAGATGCAGGTTCTGCGGATACCCGATAGCGATCTACGGGAAGCCAGCTCCAGAAGCTCTTCGCCGCAGAGCTCTCTTCTGAAAGTCGGCGGATATAATTTATTTCTAGGCGATCACCCTACCTCTGATCAGCATGAGGCTTCTCGCTGGAATCTGTGGAAGCTTTCCCAGACCCCCAGCCCTCAGAAGAGCGTTAGATGATCTTGAGGCTGGGAGGATTGGAGAGGAGGAGTTCGAAAGAATTTTGGAAAGCTCCATCCGAGAGATCGTGAGCCTTCAGGAGAACACGGGGATGACTCTCCTGACGAGCGGGCTGCTGACCTGGCATGATCTACTGAGGCCCTTCGCCATGAGGTTATCTGGAGTTGAGCCGAGAAGGCTTCTAAGGTTCTTCGATAATAACTTCTACTATCGATGTCCAGCGATAGTCGGTCGAATTAAGTGGAACGGGCCGATAACCGTGGATGAGGTGCGGAGGGTGAAGCAGTATACCTCGAGGCTTGTGAAGGCTGTGGTCCCAGGCCCATACACGTTCCTGAAGCTCTCGGAAAACCTGTTCTATGGCTCAGAAGATCTCTTGGTAGATGATCTGATCGAGGCTCTGAGATCCGAGATCGATGCTCTCGGAGAAGTTTCGGACTTCGTTCAAGTGGATGAGCCCTCTCTCGTCGATCCTGAGCTCAACCGCGCGGAAAGGCTAAGAGGAGTCGATGTCGTGAACAAGCTTTTATCTCGAGTAAAGGTTCCAAGCGAGAGGATCATAGTCGCCACGTACTTCAACCTAGATCCAGAAAGATACTCGCTGCTGCTCGAGGTGAAGGCAGGTCTTCACCTAGACTTGAGATCCACGGCGGATGAGGCGAAGGAGGCTTTGCTGGAATACGGGTTCGATGGAAAGCTTCTCAGCCTCGGGGTCATCGACTCTCGAAGCATATTTCCCGAGGATCCAAGGGAGCTAGTCTACTGGGTTAGCTCGATGCTGGACTCAGCTTCCCCTGAAACCCTGATCTTCTCTACGAGCTCTTGGCTCGACTACCTCCCGTTCAGCGAGGCTGTTAGGAAGCTGGATGCCTTGGGAAGGGTCCTGGCGGAGGCGGAGGTGAGGTTCGGATGAGCTACAGGCTTCCAGACAAGCTTAGGACGACGGTCGTCGGGAGCTATCCATACTTCCCAGAGGCGTTAAAGGCTTTCCAGCTTAGGAGGAAAGGAATCAGAGGACCTGAATACGAGTCCTTGGTTAGGGCGGCGATACGGAAAGCTGTTGAGGACTATGTTAGCGTGGGGTTGGACATAATCGCGGATGGAGAGCAGAGGAGGGAGGATATGGCGGTCTTCTTCGCCGAAGAGCTAAGCGGGTTCGAGATAAGCGATCCAGTCAGGATCTTCGATAACGTTTACTTCAGGAAGCCCGTGATAGCTGGGAAGATCGAGTGGAGCCATGAGATAACGGTTGAGGACTGGAGGTATGCTTCCAACCTCTCGGGAGGAAGACCTGTGAAGGTGACCCTGACCGGCCCCTACACCATGTACTCTTGGAGCTTCGATAGGTTCTATGGCGATCCGAGGAAGGCGATACTTGACCTGGCTGAGGCCCTGAGAAGGGAGATAGACTCGCTGGTGAGAGCCGGCGCAACCTATATTCAGGTGGATGAGCCCGCTTTCTCAACCCGAGCTGAGAAAAGCGATCTTGAGATTGCTCGAGAAGCCTTTGAGATTATGCTCGGCGGATTAAGGGTGAAGAGGATAACCCACATATGTTATGGTAAGCTTGAGCGGCTGTTCCCAGAGATTCTGGACTTCCCTGTGGATCAGATCGACCTTGAGACCAAGAACAGCGATTATCGGCTGCTGGATCTGCTACGAGAATACTCGTTCGACAAGGAGCTTGCGCTGGGCGTCGTAGATGTTCACAGCTCTAGGGTCGAGGCCGTTGAGGAGATCCTTGAGGGAATTAGGAGGGGCCTGGAGGTGGTCAGGCCTGAGAAGCTTTACGTGAAGCCTGACTGCGGGCTCAAGAGGCTGAAAAGAGAGGTCGCCTTGGCCAAGCTGAGAAACATGGTAAAAGCAGCTAAAAAGGCTAGAGAGGAGCTAGCATGAGATAAGCGACCTAATCTCCTCAGCGACTTTCCTAGCATCGACATCAAACGCGTAATGCACCTTACTGAATCTCTTCCTGAATTCGATTACGTCTTCGCGAACCCTTCTCGGATCCTCCTCCTTCTTCGCGACCCGATAGATGAACTCGGCGACCTCAACCATATCGTCCTCCCGCATTCCCAGCCTAGTAACCTCCTGAACTCCGATCCTTATTCCAGAGGGATTGGCGATGTCACTCGGCTCGTCCCAAGGCAGGATGTTCTTGTTGACTATTATGTTCGCCTCTTCCAGGGACTTGGCTATCTTAGCTCCCCCTCCATCCTGTTTAACGTCGAGCAGAACCTGATGGGTCTCGGTGAAGCCCCTTCCTTCCCCAAGCACCTTGAAGCCTCTCGAGTGAAGCTCCTCAGCAAGCTTCCTAGCGTTCCTAACAGTCTGACCCGCATAAGCTCTCCCAAATCTCTCCATCTCGAGAGCAGCGACTCCTAGGGCGGCGAGCCTATGCAGGTGATGGTTTGAGACGAAGACTGGGAAAACTATATTCGAGATCTTCTCATAAATCTGCTCCTCGCTCGTGAGTATGGCTCCTCCTTGCGGACCTGGAAAGGTTTTATGGGTTGATGTTGTGACCACATCAGCCCCCTCGGCCAGGGGATTCGGGTAAGCTTTTCCAG
>CAYXHS010000066.1:0-5860 GCA_964465105.1 uncultured Nitrososphaeria archaeon | reverse complement strand
TGACTTAAGATCTCTTGAGGAAATCAGAAGAAAGACGGTAGACAAGCTACTGAAGCTCTCCCGATTCGATGGATTTGATGAGAAGAAGTGGGAGGAGCTTAAGAGAGCTGTCTATGAGCCTTTGCCGCTGAATGTGGATGTCGTGATCGATGACACCACCCTGAGAGAGGGACTTCAGATGGCTGGCCTTCTCAACCCGAGGCCCGAGGAATATCTGAAGATAGCGCTGATGCTTAGGGATATCGGGGTTGAGAGGCTTGAGGTGATGATGTACACGAAGCTCGATAAGGAGTCGGTTAGGCTCATGCGGGATAATGGGCTTGGACCTCTTCTGGCTGCTTGGTGCAGGGCGAATAAAGGAGATCTCGATGAGGCGATTAGGCTTGACTTCGAGCAAGTGGGCATCTCCCATCCAGTATCCTACATCCACTTCGCTAAGTGGCCCAACCTAACTCTTGAGGACCTAGTTAACCGCGTCGTCGATGCCGTCTCCTACGCGAAGGAGCATGGCATGACCGTCTTCGTTCACGGAGAGGATAGCACTAGAGCAGACTGGGAATTCGAGAAAGCCTTCATAAACGCCGTGGCGGAGGCCGGAGCAGACGTTTACAGGATATGTGATACGATTGGATGCGGTCTTTCGGATCCCCGTGCTCCGCTTCCGAGGGGGATCCCTGAGAAGGTCAAGAGGATTAAGGCTGAGACCAAGATCCCCTATGTTGAGATTCATGCTCACGATGACCTGGGGAACGCGGTTGAGAACACCATGGCCACGATAAGGGCTGCTGACGGCCTCTACGACAAGGTATATGTGAGCACGACCTTCCTGGGCTTGGGAGATAGGGCGGGAAACGCTGAAACCGAGAAGATAATTATGAACTGCTACATCCATTATGATGTCAGGAAGTGGAACCTGAAGCCGCTGAGGGAGCTCGCCGTATACATAGCATCCGCCCTAGGCTACCACCTCCCGATAAACAAGGCGATAGTCGGTGATGGAGCGTTCGCCCACGAGTCTGGAATACATCTTCATGGGATCGCGAAGCTTCCTCTAACCTATGAGGTCTTTCCGCCTGAGCTCGTCGGCCAGAGGAGGTCGATAGTCATCGGGAGGAGATCTGGCAAGCATGGGATAAAGCTGAAGCTCGAGGAGCTTCTCGGGAAAAAGGTCGATGAAAATGATCCGAGGCTTCTAAACCTGATCGAGATGATAACCACGGAGTTCTCCGCGCGGGAGAGAAGGTATCCGATAGGCGATCAAGAATTCAAGCTGTTTGCGAGGAGAGCGGGCTTCGACCTTTAACCTTCTCTTCCAGAAAGCCACGAGGGATATGCTAATATTTGCGCGCATGGGAGAGCTTTTGAGCTATCATGGGAAGGAAGGCTGCGCTCATAAGGGGAGATGGAGTTGGCCCCGAGCTCGCTGATGCCGCTTTGAAGGTTCATGAAGCAGTTGGAAGCGAGATCGAGATAATACCCGTTGATGCGGGATATGAGTGGTGGCTTAAGCACGGCGGAGACTCGATGATACCCAAGGAGACTTGGGAGGCTCTCGAGCAGTCGGATGCGGTTTTAAAGTGTCCGACCACCACGCCCCCAGACGTTAGACATCTGAAGAGCGTTGCTGTGAGCATAAGGCAGAGATTCGACCTTTACGCCAATATCAGGCCGATAAAGACCCTTGGAGGGATTAGGGGGAGGCTTGGCCCAGTTGACTTGATCTGCGTTCGGGAGGCTACCGAGGGTCTTTACACGGGCATAGATATTAGGGTCGCTCCAGACGTGGCGATCGCTATCAGGAAGATCAGCAGGAGGCAGTCGATGAGGGTTGCGAGGAAGGCTTTCGAGCTCGCGAAAGAGAATGGATGGAGCAGAGTAGTCGTCGTCACGAAGAGGAATATAATGAAGGAGTGTGACGGGGTCTTCGTCGAGGCGGTTGAGGAGGTTGCGAAATCGTATCCTGGGATAACTTGGGAGGAATACTTCATAGATAACATGGCTCAGCAGCTCGTCAAGAATCATGAGCGATTCAACCACACGGTCATCCTCGGATCAAACCTCTTCATGGACATAATCAGCGAGGAGGCGGCGGCGCTCGTCGCCAGCATAGGGATGGTATACTCGGCCAACATGGGAGACGACTACGCGATGTTCGAGCCTGCTCATGGAAGCGCTCCCAAATACAAGGGGATGAACAAGGTTAACCCGACCGCCACGATTCTCTCGCTCGCTTGGATGCTCGGATACCTCGGAGAGAAGGATAAGATGAAAGCGATATTCGAAGCCACGGAGCGGGTTATCGCTGAGGGAAAGCATGTAACCTATGATCTGGGTGGAGGCGCGTCTACGAGCGAGATGGCTGAGGCAATAGCTGAGCGGGCTAAAAGGATACTTGAGGAATGATCATCCTCGCGTGATCTCGACCCTAATCTCCTCGCCGTCCTTAACCTTCCTCAGATCTTCAAGCCCCTCCACGACCCTTCCTAAGGGCTTGACCTCGCTGTATGCGACGGGCTTATCTCCCTTGCTGACCGGTGTGGGGCCAAAGAAGAGGCAAAGGGAGTTTCCTTCAGGCCAGTAGGCCACCTCGCCTACCTCCATCAGGGTTCTCTCTCCCTTGAGCTTCAGCTTTATCGGCAGGTCGAAGTATATCTCATCTCCCCATCGGTTCGCTTCAGCCGTGAACGGCGATTTCCCAAGAAGCTTCTCAAGCTCAGAGTTATCCTCGAGCTCGCATATGGCCTCAACGCCTCCGCTGAACTTCAGCCTCACCTTATACGGCATATCCGATTCGAAGAGATTTGAGACGCCCTGCTATTAAACCGTTTTCGGAGAGCGTGATTGAGGATTTAACCTTTGCTGGAATTCTTGATAAGGCTCATGTTTCCATCATGCTGAGATGGATATGAGCTTCAGCAAGGTCGTAGGGGAGGAGGACTTGAAGAAAATCTTGCGGAGAATAGATGGAAGGAGATATGGAGCTTACAAGAAGCTGAAGAGCGTTGTGTTGAACTATGACTTCGGCGAGGCGATGCTAACCAGGATACAGGGAGATCCTTACGCGCCTCCCTCCGTGATAGAGATAACGGTTCCACCGAGCTCTCACAAGATTCCAAGCAAGTTTTTCGACGAGAAATGCCTGACGCCCCTCCTAGACTACCTCGCGAGAATCGTTTACAGGAGAAGCCTAAGGCTTAAGGAGAAGTGCGGAACTGGGAACAGCGGCTACATCGGGATTCCGAGACCCAGCCCATGCATCATCAGGAGATCCTCCGTGGATAGCTCTGGAAGAAATCTCATATTCAGAATCTTCATAGGTCTGCCAGCTAGAGGAAGAAGAATTCTCGGAATGAAGGCTGAGGAGCTTCTTCTCTGGAAGATTCCTGAACTCATTAAGTCGACCCTCTTCCAGCTCTCATTAGACGACCTTGAGGCTCACGTGAACACTTACTTGGATCAGGAGTATGTTAGAGGCTGGCTCCGTGAGAACGATTACGTAGCGTTCATAGGGGATGGAAGCATACTCCCCAGAGAATCAAGCTACTCCGTCAAGCCTCTTAAGAACGCTGTTCCGATAAGGGCTCCAGGCGAGCTGAGGGCCAGGATAAGGCTTCCGAGCGGCAGGATCATAGAGGGGATGGCGATACCCAGAGGATTCATCGTGATAACCGGAGGAGGCTATCACGGTAAAACCACTCTCCTCGAGGCGATCCAAGAGGGAATATATGACCACGTCAGGGGAGATGGGAGGGAGCTCGCGATCGCTAGATCGAAGACCATTCTCGTTAAGGCTGAAGACGGGAGACTAATCTTCCATGTCGACATATCCAGCTTCATAGGAGATTTGCCTGGAGGCGGGAGAACTGAGGACTTTTCGAGCTATGATGCAAGCGGGTCGACGAGCATGGCCGCGTCGATAAGCGAGGCGATCGAGGCTGGAGCTGAGGTTCTCCTGATAGATGAGGATACTAGCGCGACCAACATGCTGTATAAGGATGACGTCATGACCAAGATAATCAGGAGGGAGCCCATTAAGCCTCTCTGCATGCAGGGCAAAAGCATGGTCGAGAAATGCGGCATCGGAGTGATCGCCGTGGCCGGAGCGTCCTCCTCCCTGATAGGCATAGCAGATAGGGTGATACTCATGGAGGGTTATCTTCCGAAGGATGTGACCACGTCGGCGAGATCCATGGCACCTTCTCCACCCAAGCTTGAGGAGTATAAGCCTCCCAAGAGAAGAATGTTCTACGGCGTTAAGGGTTTGAGGAAGATTAAGGTCGTGGGGTTCAAGCTCGTGGCGAGCTATGATGATGGAGGAAGGTTTGAGCTAGACCTGTCAGGTAACCCGAGGATCGTCGAGAAGGCTCAAGCGAAGATGATCGCCCACGTGATAACGTCTTTGAGAAAGCCCGCTGACCCGATCTTCGTGGATGAGCTCGCTGAGCAGGTCAACGAGTCCTTCAGGGATAAGGGATTTGAGGCTTTCGTGAAGCCCGTTCCTCCAGACCTCGCCTCGGTCGACGGCCTTGATGTGATTTGGGCTCTTAACAGGCTCAGAAACTCCTCCTTCTCCCAATAGCGGGGGAAAGCTTATTCCTTAGAGCGGGCGAATGTGAGCTGAGGCTTGAGCGAGAAGTCCAAGGAAACCGAGCTGGAAAACCTGAGAAGAAGAGTTCAACGCTGCAGGAGATGCGAGCTCTGGAAGACTAGGAGAAATCCCGTGTTCGGCGAGGGGCCAGCGAACGCGAGGATCATGCTCGTCGGGCTTGGGCCAGGCAGGCAGGAAGACCTCCAAGGGAGGCCGTTCGTCGGCGCCGCGGGGAAGTTTCTCGATAGGCTCTTGGAGGAGGCTGGATTGAGAAGGGATCAGCTATACATCACGAATGTCATGAAATGCTATTTACCCGATAATAGGGCGTCTGAAGACCAGGTTAGGGCCTGCAGCCCATACTTGGATCAGCAGATCGAGATAATTCAGCCTGAGCTCATAATCGCTTTGGGAAACCTTGCGGCGAGCTACCTGCTTGGAAAGTTTGGTCTAAAGCCTGAATCCATGGAGAAAATGCATGGAAAGGTTTACGAGGCGTCGACCCTGATCCTCACCCTTCGGATAGTCCCCATGTATCATCCAGCCTCAGCTCTCAGAAACCCAGGCCTAAGAGATAGGTTGATCGAGGATTGGAGGGAGCTCGGCGCCAGGCTAAGAGAGCTTAAGCTTATCTAATGCTTAATACATTCCTTTCGGAAGGAGCTCGATGAAGGTCAAGGTGAGATACTTCGCATCGCTCAGGGAAGTCCTGGGAATCGGGGAGGAAGAGTATGAGGTAGATGAGGGAACTAAGCTGATCGACTTGCTGTTAAACCGCATTCCAGAGAGACACAGGTATGCCGCGGAGATCTGGAGGGAGCGGATAGAAGGATTCCTGAAGGGAGAATCCACGAGCTATATAGTGATAGTTAATGGGGATAGAGCGAAGTTGGATCAAGAGCTTAAGGATGGAGATGTGGTTGCGGTCCTCCCGCCAGTCGGCGGAGGCTAAGCCTATTCTCCTGAAACCCAATATTCTCCCCTATCGGTTATCTCCTTTTTCCAGATCGCTGCCTCTCTTTTCATCCGCTCAACAGCTTCCCTTAGCACCTCAAAGACCTCGCTTCTGTGACCGCCAGCAACGACGACGTAAACGATGTCTTCTCCGACCTCAAGCTCCCCTATTACGTGATGGATTCTCACGTCCACTATTCC
Organism: uncultured Nitrososphaeria archaeon; assembly: GCA_964465105.1. Lineage (GTDB taxonomy): Archaea > Thermoproteota > Nitrososphaeria_A > Caldarchaeales > Wolframiiraptoraceae > Wolframiiraptor. Next base: position 117 of record CAYXHS010000066.1, on the reverse strand, counting down.
TGGCCTCTTCAAGAGATCCTCAGCTATCCTGGCTAAGCTCTTCTCCGCCTCCTCCTTGTATGCTTCGAAGGCGAGCTTCTTGACCCTGCCTCCTCTCAGCCCCTCTCCTCTGACTAT
>CAYXHS010000065.1:0-5981 GCA_964465105.1 uncultured Nitrososphaeria archaeon | reverse complement strand
CTTGCCTTGACGCTTCCCTTGATCCTTATAACCAGATAGCATTTAGCTTCCTCGGCCAAGCCTCATCACCACATGCTCGGCAAGACTATCTTGTTCGTGTTTCGCAAGGCCTCGAAGACCGCTCCAGCGAAGGATAAGGTCGTTCTCGTCTCACCATAGGTTCTCGTCCAGACATCCTGCACCCCAGCAAGCTCCAAGACTATCCTCGCAGCCTCCCCAGCGACTATCCCGAGACCCCTAGGCCCAGGGATGAGCTCTATCCGAACGCTACCACGCTTGCCCTCGACTTTCGTTGGGAGGCTGTGAGGTGCTCCGCATGCGCATTCCCAGCTTCCGCATCCTCTCCTGACTGGGATTAGGTTGAGCTTGGCGCTTCTCACGGCTTTCTCGATCGCTGAGACGACGTGAACGGCTTTTCCAGTTCCAAGTCCCACGTATCCATCCCTATTGCCCACGATCGCTATTGCTCTGAACTTAGACCTCTCGCCTGCCGCCGTCTGCTTCTGGACCAAGTTTATGTCCAGGACCTCTTGTTCTAAGCCTGGTAGAAGCTGGTCTACTATCTCGACCTCAGTTATCCTGAGATTGTTCGCGAAGAGCTCAGCTATCGAGGTTATCTTGCCCTCCTTAACCATACGGCCGACCTTTGTTCTAGGAACCCATTCCTCCAGACTCATCTCCTCCCAACTCCCTTAGAATCCTGTTCTTAACTTCCTCAAAATGAGCTTCAAGGTTCGTGTAGACCGATTCATCAGACTTTGAAAATTGGATCGTCTCCGCACCCGACTCCTTCAGAGACTTATAGTAGCTTGAGATATGCGCTCCCTTAATCCTATCCTCATCTGGAAGTATTTCCTCTCCCACGGGTATCTCTATGCCTGAGTCCTTGAAGCCGAGCGCGGCCGCGAAGACCTTTGATCCCTTACTTGGCCTGTGGAGTCCTATGTCGAGCACCGCTTTGTCGATCTTCGACTTTATAAGAAGTCCCGCTAGAAGCCCCGTGAGATATGCTGCTGGAGTGTTCTTCAAGCTCGCCTTCCACCCGAACTCTCTAAGCTTCTTCGAGGTCACCGTCAAGATGGTCTCATCGCCTCCAAACTTAGGCTTGATCACCTGAACGATTATGTGCTTATTCGTTTTCCTTACGACGAGCCTCGGCAACCCAGATTTAACGAGCTTAAGCCTCTTCCTGTAATCGGTTAATCCGAGCCTCCTCCTCTTCGGAGGCATTCTCTTTAGCAGGCTCATAGCAGCGGCCTCCTGATCAGCTTATTCTGCTCCAAGTATTCCATCATCGCCGCGACGGATTTGAACGCTCCCGCCTTGACCATCCGATAGATCTTCCTGTAAACCGTCTTCGTGACCAAGCCTCGATCCCTGAGCTCTCTAAGCCTCTTCCTTTGAGCTCTAACCCTTCTCATCCACTGCTCCTTCCTCGAGAGCCTGCTATACTTTCCTCCCTTCCTGCTTCCCGCTCCCCTCTTTTTCCTCTTCCTCGCTCTAACCCTGGCTCTGCTCACGCCCTTCTTTTTCTTCTTCTCGATAGCTCCATCCTTGATAAGCTGCCTTATCTCCTCTCTCGTGATCGCCTCCGATATTTCCTCAAGCTTTTCTGGATCTAGCTTAACGCGGTGAATCCCGCATTTCAGCAGGTCGGCTGCAAGCCTCTTCTGGAAGGTGAGCTTAAGCCCCACTCTCCTTCACCTCCTCAGCCTCCTGAACCTCCTCCTCAACCTCGGGCTTGACCACCTCGACCTCTTCCTCCTCGGCTTCTGGAAGCACGGGCGGATTGAGCACCTTTATCCCCAGCTTCTCGGCTTCCTCGACTATTAGTAGCCTTTTTCTCATGCCGACGGAGCCAGCTATCCTTACCGCGTGAATCTCAGGATCTAAGCCTTGCAGGTCCTCTGGCCTGTAGACGAGGACTTCCTTGAAGCCGCTTGGATGAAGGTTTCGGTATGCTCTGGGAGTCCTATATCCCACCTTTACGAGAGGAGGCCATCCTCTGATCTGAAGCCTCATCTTGCTATCCTTTCCCCTAGGCCTTCTCCAGTTCGGCTTCAGCCTGACGTATCTCCAGCTTTCCTGCCTGACGAACCTTGGCCTCTTAAGCTTCAGCTCCCTAACCCACTTCGGGATCTTTATCGGGCTCATCTAATCCATCCCCACCTTTCTCTCATAGATGTAGATGCCGTCCAGGAACTTCCTCGGATCCTTTCTCCTCACCCTAGTCGCCTGCTCGATGTTCGCAGCCGTCTGACCAATCGCCTCCTTATCCAGCCCCTTCACTACGACTTCCTCTCCCTTAACCTCAACCCTAGTCCCTTCTCCAACTATCTTCGCTATCCTCGGATTTCTTTCTCCTATGAAGTTCTCGATGATCACCTTATCTCCTTGAACCTTGACCGATATCGGGAAGTGTGAAGCGACTATCTTAAGCTTATAGGTGAAGCCTTGGGTAACTCCGATTATCATGTTCCTGACTATGGAGCGGAGGGTCCCGATTAGGGCTTCAGCCCGCTTTCCCCTACCAACTATCTTGATCAGGATCTTACCCGACGCGAGCTCCAGCCTGGCGTTAGCATGGCTCAAGTCCTTGACGAGCTCGCCGAGCTTTCCCTTAACCCTAATCTTGGAAGAGCCTTCTAGCTTGACCTCGACGCCCTCAGGCACCTCAACCTCCTCAACGTATTCCTTCAGGGGCATCTCCGCCACCCTGTTCGAAGTGAGCGCCATTCTCAACCCTCGGCTTTCAGGATCTGATCGTTCGCCTGCTATATGACTATTTAAAAATTAGCTGAAGATCGACGCGCCGAGATCGAAGCTCAATATACGTAGCCTATGAGCTTTCCTCCTATTCCCAGTTTCCTAGCCTCCTTATGCGACATGACGCCCTTGCTCGTCGTGACTATCAGGATCCCCACATCCTTGCTCGGCAGATACTGTTGCTCCCACTTCTCGTACTCATTCTTCTTGACGCTGAACCTTGGCCTTATCGGGGCCGCTCGGTTAATTCTTCCCAGAAGCTGTATCCTGAACTTCCCGCCTCGCCCATCCTCGATATACTCGATCGCGCCTACATAGCCATGTCTCTGAAGGGTTTTCAGGATCTCTCCTATCAGCTTTGAGGCATAGTAAATGCACTCACGGTTTCTGACCATCTCGTTGTTCTGGAGGGTTGTAAACAATCCTGAGACCAAGTCTCTGCTCATCCTCTTTTCCAAGCCAACCATGAAGTAGCTTTATAAGTGTTTTTCCCAGAAAAGCTCCCGAATAAGCGAAGCCATACAAGCTGAGAAAGCAACTCGATTGGGATTTTACTCATAGACCTTGAAGCCTAGGAGGGGGCCGATCTCGTTTATGCATCTCCTGCAGATATAGAGATTGTATTTTCTAATTACGCCTACGGTCGTCCCGCATCTCCTGCACTTGACGACGCCCTTGCCGAACTTCCTCTCCTTCGGAGGCTTATGCTTCACCATTTTGTCTCTCGTCGGCTTGCTGATCCCAGGATAATATAAGTTTCATCTCGCTGAGGGAGAGGCTACTCTTCCTCAACTATCTTAACTCCGAAGGCTTGCCTCATGAATTCCATGGCTTCCTCTCTCGTTACCTTGTGGCTTGAGCCTACCTTGCTTCTCGCTCTTCTCCTTAGAGCGACCCTCAGCCCTGGGCGAGATAGGTGAACGCATACATCCATTCCGATTATCCCTAGCTCTGGATCGTATTTCGTCCCTGGGATGTCTAGATGCTCCTTGATCCCGAAGGAGAAGTTTCCGTTCTCGTCGAAGCTCGATGCCTTGAGGGTGTTGTTCACAGCTTGAAGAGCCTTCTGGAGAAATTCAACCGCCTTATCCTTCCTGAGAGTCACTCTTACGGCTATGGGCTGCCCCCTATAGATCCCGAAGCCCTTTATCGTCTTCTTGGCCTTCCTCAGCTCTGGCCTCTGACCTGTCAGCATCTCAATTATCTTCGCAGCTCTTTCGAGCCTTGGGGTGCTCGCTCCTATGCACGAGTTCACAACGACCTTCTCCACCCTAATCCTCCTCATCGGATTATCCTTTCTCTCCCTCTTTTCCTCAGCCTCTACTGTGGTAGCTTGATCCATGGCTTCTCCTCACCCACAACCATCAAGTAATCCAATATGGAGCTTACCTCTCCCTGGGAGGTTTCCAGCTTCACTATAGGCTTAGCGGGGTAAACGACCTCCCTCCTAATCTCAACTATCCTTCCATGCAACCCCTGCTTTGGCCCCCTGATGAGCAGGCCATACTTACCTTCCTCAAGCTTGAGGTGGCCTAAGATCGTCTGGCTGGGGATCGATATCTTCAGGGTGTCTTTCGTGCCATATTCCTTGACCTCATCCGTGATCTCCTTGAACCTCAGGTTCCTGCCATCGTGAAGGGTTATCTGGAGATGGCCTCCAGGGACATGCATTTTCCTGACTATTTTCCCGAGCTTGAAGCCCGACTCCTCCTTCGAAATCTCCACCAGATCCAGCCCCTTCCTGTGAATTGGAAGTATCCTGAAGTTTTCTCCGGTCTCAGGGATCGACACGACGTCCATCAGCCCTACTGGAAACTTGTAATCCCTCACGGGTCTCCCATCGACCAGGATCTTTCCAGCCTTGATTATCTTCCTCGCCTCGTCAGCTCTCTCAGCATACTTCAGATAATCTCTGACTATAAGGAGGAGGGGTATGCATTCAAATTTCGGGTGAGGACCTGGGGATGGATGCACGGTGAAGACCGCTTCCTTGACCGAGATCTTGAGGTGAGGTGGAGCTGCAAGCCTCTTCATGTGGCCCATCAGGCTTCAACCTCCTCCTTCCCTCTAAGCAGGGCCCTCTTCCTATATTCGTCATCCAGGTTCAGGTCCATGATCATGACGTTAGAAACGTGGATTGGTCTTTGAACCGTGCTCCCATCGGCCTTCTTGGCCGTTATGTTCTCGATGTAAACCATCTGCCTCTCCCTATCGACTCCAGTAACCTTGCCCTCAACCCCTTTAAACTCTCCCCTCATGATCTTCACCCTATCTCCGACCCTGATCGGGAAGGATCTCCGCTTATACTTCTCTCTAAGCTCTGGGGAGAGGTGAGCTGACATGAGCTTTGGGAGAGCGTGAAGTGGAGCGTTATAGAGTAGCTTACGCTGCTTACCAGGCTTTGCCGACCTTCTCGCCATCCCTAACCACCCAGCTCGTGAGCATGATCTCTTCGCCCGAGAGATTCTCAGCCATTTAAAGTATGTTGTGGTTCGAGGTTTACGCTCCCTGCTGGCTCAGCTCGAGAACCCTCTTCTCGAAATTATACCTGTTTCTAAGCCTGGGGATTATCCCCTTCCTAGGCTTAGCCTCTATCTTAGGGGTCTGGGACCTGACCTTCCCAGCCTTCGTTATTGATCCGTGGCTCGGCATCTCGGCTAAGCTGAGTCAAGCAACCATTTATAGGTTTCCTGCTCTAGAAAGTTTCGTAGCGAACTATCTCTTCGAGAGGCTTCTTGGGAGGCGGCTCAGGCTTCTCGGCGGGATAGCCTATGGTTATCATGGCGACCACCTTGAGATGATCTGGTATGTTTAGGGCTTTCTTGACCTCTTCTTCGATGAAGTGGCCTATCCAGCATGAGCCCAGGCCCAAAGCCTCCGCAGCGATCACCATGTTTTGCAAGGCTATCGAGACGTCAACTATCGCCCACTTCTCCCGAGAATCTCCGCATCCAACGATCACCGCCGACGCGTCCTCGATGAAGCTGTTCCAGCTCGAGAAGATCAGCTTTCGCTTCAGCTCAGGTTTTCTGACCACCACGAAGCACCATGGCTGCCTGTTGCGAGCGGAGGGCGCAAGCCTACCTGCTTCCAAGATCAGCTTGAGAACCTCATCTGGTATGGGCTTTTTCTCATATCTCCTTATGCTCCTCCTACCATAGATCACCTTTAGTAGATCCTTGGCGCTCAAGGTCGCTCAGCTAGGGATGGGATAT
>CAYXHS010000064.1:0-6044 GCA_964465105.1 uncultured Nitrososphaeria archaeon | reverse complement strand
ACGGGGTCTTGAAATAGAATGGGCAGGCGAACGCCGCCAATCCGCCAGCAAATATATGGATTATCTTCCGGTTATAGTAGACTGCGACCCCATGCTCTAACTTGTTCCTCTTAACCATGAAGACGTAAAGCTTCTTCGTCAGAAAACCTATCAATAACAGAATCCACGTGAAGAGGATCGCGGTCGCGACAACCTCTTGAAAGGAGATCATCCGCGCTCATAGTCAGTATTAAATAGACATTTATATAAGTGGCCTACGACAATCGACGAACCTAAAATGATGATACACGCCCATTAGCATTCGAGTTTGAGGAGTGTTAAGCTAGGCTGTTATTCATATACTTTCACGCCGTTCGCGGGGTTTCTGCACTCCTTCTCGAACTCTTCGATGAGCCTAATAGTTATCTTTCCAGCCTTCCCATCACCTATGACCCTCCCAGCTATCTTGGTCACTGGAACTATCTCAGCTCCAGTTCCAGTCATGAAGACCTCATCAGCTGTAAGTAGCTCGAAGGGAGTTACCTCTTTCTCCTCGACCTGGTAGCCGAGCTTTCTCGCCAGTTCCATCACGAAGGTCCTGGTCACTCCTAGAAGAGCGCCGGTGGTCGGCGGAGGGGTTATGACCTTACCGTCTTTCACTAGGAACAGGTTCGTTGAGGAGGTTTCTGAGACGAATCCCCGCTCGTCGAGCATCACAGCGTCATCAGCTCCAGCGCTTATCGCCTCGATCTTCGCCAGTATGCTGTTTAGGTAGTTCAAGGACTTTATCTGATGGTTTGTGGCGTCAACCCTATCTCTCCTGACGGATGAGATTATCAGGGATAGCCCCTTAAGCCTCGCCTCCTTACTATATAGGGAGAGAAGAGGTTCAGCAATTATTATCACGTTGGGCTTCTTGCATTTCCTCGGATCTATTCCTAGGTCTCCAACCCCGCGGGTTACGACGAGCCTTATGTAAGCGTTCTTCAGCTTGTTTCTCCTCAGGGTTTCTATCACCGCGTTCATGAGCTCCTCTTTGCTCATCGGTATCTCGAGCATTATCGCCTTCGCCGATTCATAGAGCCTGTCGATATGCTCTCTAAGCTTAAACACGATCCCATCATATTCTCTTATCCCCTCGAAAACTCCATCACCATATAGGAAGCCGTGATCATAGACCGATACACATGCCTTGCTCTTAGGATAAAACTCGCCGTTGATATATACTAGTAGCTCCCCTTCCATGGATTTCGATTCAAATGCCTATTAGATAAAAGTTCCGCTGCCACCATATCCTTGCCTCGAATCCAGAAATCGTTATTTACCATCGAGGTGAATTACCTTGGGAAGATGGCTGCTGACCAATACATACTCGACGCCATAGACTTCAAGATAATAGAGCTTCTGAAGAAAGACGGCCGAATGCCGTTTATCGAGATAGGGAAAGAGGTAGGTCTCTCCGAGGGAGCGGTGAGGAGAAGGGTCAGGATGCTTCGAGAGAGAGGGATAATCAAGAAGTTCACGATAGAAGTCGATAAGGGCTATGGCGTGAGCGCCGCTACATTCCTCCAGTTCGAGCCTGGAGTTCCCCCGAAGGAGGTGGTTGAGAATATATCGAAGGTGCCTGGGATAGAGGCTGTCTATGAGCTTACTGGAAGGTTTGATGCCTTGGCTATCCTCTCAGCGTCGAGCATAAGCGAGCTCAACGATAGGATAGACATGATCAGAAGCATAGAGGGAATCAAGAGCACCGAGACCGCCGTCATCCTGAGGGTCGTAAGATAGCCCTCAAAACACTCTAAAAGAAGTTCATCAGAATATTTCTCGGGGATCAGATGGTAATATATGAGGAGCGATGGGATCTTGGCAAGCTCGTGACCTTCGTCCCGAACAAGAAGACCCCAGTCTACAACTGGTTTTTTCTTTAAGGAGGGCTTCTCCAGGGAGTTCGTCCACCTGATGTTCAAAGAGCTTCAAATAGGCTCAGGCTCAAGGGTCTTGGATCCCTTCCTAGGCTCGGGAACGACCCTCTTGGCCTGTAAGGAGGTTGGGGTCGATGGGGTGGGGATCGATGTGGCGCCTCTTGCGGTCTTCGTCTCGCAAGTCAAGATCGCGGACTACGATTTGGACGAGCTTAAGGAGACTGCGAGGTGGCTTCTAAGCCAGCCCTTCCGAAAGCCTGATCTCTCAGGGATCAGCGGATTCGTTAAGCAGTTCTTTCTCAAGCCATCTCTAGAGGATATAATATTCTTCCGCGAGAAAATCCAGGAGATAGAGAACCCGATTACCAAAGGGTTCTTCACCCTAGCTTTGATGAACGCTGCGATGAAAGTCTCCTTCGCCTACAAGGACGGAGCGGTTCTAAAAGTTGTTAAGAAGCCCGTTCCGCCTTTCAGGAAGTTCTTCAGGCGGCTGATCAAGAAGATGATCAAGGATCTCACCAAGCTAAGCTTCAAGCCGTGCAACCTCAAGGTGTACTTAGGAGACGCTAGGAAGATGAACTTCCTCGAGGATGACTCATTCGATGCGATAATAACCTCACCCCCATACCTGAACAAGATAGAATATACGAAGGTGTATAGGATCGAGTATGAGCTCTTCTTCGGCGACGTGAAAATAGATCCGGTTAGATCTTACTTGGGGCTAAACCCAAAGAAAGTCATAGACCAGTTTCCCGATCTAAATCTACCAGAAGTTGCAAAAGCATATTTTCATGACATGAGGCTCTGCTTGGAGGAGATGTTCAGGCTTCTAAGACCTGGAGGCAGGGTGGCGATGGTGGTCGCTGGAGGAGTTTTCCCAGACAGAATTGTGGAGTCTGATAAGCTGATCTTGAAGCTCGCTGAGAGAATAGGCTTTGAGGGCGAGAGGCTGATCGCCGTGAACAAGAGGGTTGCGACGAGGAGAAGGGTGATAAAGATAGGGGAGGCGAGGGAGAGCATACTCATCCTGAGGAAGCCTGCAGGCTAAATGCAGGGTTAACTAATAAATCCGAGACGGGGCGAGGATCTCCATGCGAATCGTGAGCTACAGCTCCGAGGAAGAGCGGGACTACGGCTTCCTCATCTCAGGAAACAAGCTCATACCAAGGTACTTCGTCGAAAGCGTGCTAGGCTTAAGCCTCCCAAGGGACGTTAAGGCTCTTCTCCCAGACCGAGAGCTCCTCGACCTGATAGACTCCGTGGTGGGCAAGATCCCGATAGAAGCGTTCACGATCGAAAACCTTCACTTAGAGCCGCCGATACCGAATCCAGGAAAGATCATCTGCCTGGGCTTAAACTATCTTGATCACGCGGAGGAGGCGGGTCTGGAGCCGCCTAGCGGAATGCCGATCTTCATTAAGCCCACCACATCCCTTGCAGGCCCATACGATCCGATCATTAAACCTAAGCACGTCGATCAGCTGGACTACGAGGTTGAGCTCGCGGTCGTGATAGCTAACAGGTGCAAGGATGTCAAGCCCTCTGAAGCCTATGAGAACGTGTTCGGCTACATGATCTTGAACGACGTATCGGCTAGAGATATCCAGTTTAAGGATGGTCAGTGGACCAGAGGGAAGATGCTCGACACCTTCGCTCCGACGGGCCCGAGCCTGGTGTCAAAAGATGAGATCGATGATCCCCACTCCCTTCGGATGACGTGCAAGGTGAATGGGGAGCTGAGGCAGAACTCGACCACGGCCAAGATGATTAGGAAGATACCTGAGATAATCTCGATCCTAAGCCAGGGAACAACCCTCGAGCCTGGAGACATAATCGCGACTGGGACCCCCGCAGGTGTGGGGGTTTTCCAGAAGCCGAAACCCAAGCTTCTCAACGTCGGAGACGTCGTCGAGATGTGGATAGAGAAGATAGGCAGCATCAGGAACATCGTAATATCGGCTGAATAATCGGAAAGCCGACGCAGGGAAAACCTATAACATAGAATAAAGCATAATCATGACCGAATGAGCTCAAGAAAATTCGACGTTATAATCGTCGGCGGAGGCCCTGCAGGAGTATCCGCTGCAAAAGCTTCCGCCGCGACAGGCGCGAAAACCCTCCTCTTAGAGAAGAACCCAGCCATAATGGCTCTGAAGCCATGTGGTCAGGCGGTCAGCGCTGAAACCCTTAAGACCGCTGGGGTTAAGCCTACATCGGCCCTGATAGTTAATCGGGTTAGCGCGAGGGTTTATGCTCCGAGCGGTGAAAGCGTGAAGATAACCGAGACGGGCTACATGATAAACAAAACCCTGCTCCTACAGGAGATCGCGGCTCAAGCTGCAGAGCTCGGAGCTGAGATCCACGTTAATGAGCCGTTTCTATATCTTCTGAGGCGGGAGGACGGCGGGATCGTCGTCAAGACTCCTAAAGCCGAGTACGAGTGCATGGTCTTGATCGGGGCCGATGGCTACAACTCTAGGGTCGCTAGAGCTCTCGGAGTTAAGGAGAAGTCTGAGCCCATACCAACCCTCCAGTATCTGATTGCTGGATGTAGGCTCGACGCGGTTGACGAGATAAAGATTTACCTCGGAAACGATATCGCGCCGAGGGGCTATGCCTGGCTTTTCCCAGTAAGCGATAAGATAGCTGAGCTGGGTCTAGGCGTTAGAGGAGCACCCCTTAAGCCATACATGGATAAGCTCTTCCAAAGATTTAGAAGAGAGCTTGGAAAAGCTCAGGTCATCGACAACCGTGGGGCACCAGTCCCCGTCGGCGGTCTGATAAGCAAATACATTTTCGACCACGCGATCCTGATAGGAGATGCCGCTGGAACCGTCATACCCTTAACGGGAGGCGGAATACATTCATCGATAGCGGCTGGGCTGGCGGCTGGAGAGGTTGCGGGAAAAGCCTCTCAGGAAGGAGATGCCTCCGAGAAGAGGTTGAAGGAATTTAATGAGAAGTATAAGCCTTGGCTGAGCAGAATTAGGAAAAGCTTGATGGTGTTGAAGGTGATCGAGAAGCTTAGCGATGAAGACCTGAATCAGCTGGCCGAGATCTTGGATGAGCGAGATATAATAGATCTCGCAAACGGGCTTGAGGTCGTGAGGGTCGCGAAGAAGCTCCTACTTCATCCTAGACTCGCCGTGAAGCTCGCCAAGCCTCTCTTGAGCCCCTGAAAGGCGATGACTTAATTTGAAGGCGTAACCAACGAATTATGGTGATCCCATGAGCTTTCCCGAAATATTGAAGCTTCCAGAAAAGCCGAAGATTAGGGAGGTTAGGGTCGACCCCTCCAGCGCAGCCCTGCTGATAATAGATGTTCAAAACGACTTCGCAAACCCTTCTGGAAAACTTTACGCTAAAGGGGCGGAGAAAGTGATCCCGCCGATCAAGAAGCTCGCCTCGGCCGCGAGGAGATCAGGCGCGACCGTGATATACACTCAGGACTGGCACGTCAAGGGTGATCCCGAGTTCGAGATCTGGGGAGAGCACGCCCTAGCTGGAACCTGGGGGGCGGAGATAGTCGATGAGCTGAAGCCCGAGGAGGCTGACGTGATAGTTAGGAAGCCGAGCTATGACGCATTCTATTCCACCTCGCTCGACCACGTCCTCAGATCGAGGAAGATCACCACCCTGATCTTAACAGGTCTCCTAGGAAACATCTGCGTTCACTGCACGGCAATAGGCGCGGCGATGAGAGGATACAAGCTGATAATACCGGTTGACGCGATCTTCACGATCCATGAGTTCGATCATGTTGCCTCCCTGAGGTTCATGAACGTGATCCTTAAGGCCGAGCTGACGACCTCAGATAAGCTGAGCTTCGAGGTGTGATGCTGTGGGGAGAAAATTCTACATAGCGTCCGAGGAGGAGATCCTTTCAGGAAAGGTCACCGACATATACTTTGCTAGAAGTAAGGAGATTTTGGAGAAGGCTGGAAGAGAGAATGTAAGAGCCTACGCTGAGATTCATGCTTATGGATTTCCAAGAGGATATGATTGGGCGATCGCGGCTGGGATAGCTGAGGCTGCAAACCTCCTTGAGGGAAAGAAGGTCGATGTTTACGCCTTCGAGGAAGGAGAACTCTTCAGGCTCTATGAGCCCATAATGGCAATAGATGGCAGATACGTGGATTACGG
>CAYXHS010000063.1:0-6054 GCA_964465105.1 uncultured Nitrososphaeria archaeon | reverse complement strand
TCTGGAGCCAATAGGCAGCCTTGGAGGTTTCTAGTGATTCGGGATCCGAGGCGGAAAAAGCTCATCCGAGAGGCGTGCGAGGAGGCCGAGAAAAGGTTTCACGAGAAGGCGGATCCAGAGTTCAAGAGATGGCTCGAGGAAAAAGGGATAAGCTGGAAGAAGCCCTTCTTAACCGATGCCCCAGTCCTGCTGCTCGTCTTCGGCAAAACCGATGAGCCCTATTGGATCGAAAGCATCTGGATAGCAGTAGGCTACATGCTTCTCGCCGCTGAGGAGCTCGGCTACTCAACCCTAACCTACACGCCCTCGGAAACCCGATGGGCGAACGAGCTACTGAACATCCCAGAGAATTACAGTCTTCAAGCGATAATTCCGCTTGGGAGGTCTGCGGAGCAAGCCAAGCCGAAGGAGAGATACGGGGTGGAGGAGGTCTCCTATCTCGAGGAGTGGGGTAGAAAGCTCAGCCCCTGATATGCACGAGGTCTGATCTTTTCCCAGCTGAGGCCACTACCCCTCACCAAGTAAGCCTTAGTCACTTCGCATAGGATGAAGACCAGCAGGCATGAGGCCGCTATGAGGAGAAGGTCGCTCAAAGCGGGTAAGGTTATCCTGAATGCCTCTCGTATCGAGGGGATGTTGATCAGGAAGCTTATGAGAAAGGCTTCCCAGAGAACCGCGAGAACCAAGAACTTGTGGGGAGGAGCTTTAAAGATCGAGAACCTGAGAGACCTGCAGTTCAGGGCGACAACGAGCTCAAGAAAGATGAAGGTCAAGAAGACTAGAGTAACCGCTCTCATGGCTCCAGTCACACCATACTCGGTGAAGTATATGAGAAGCAGGAGGGGTGAGATCACAGCTGGTATAACGATCATGAGCGGCAAGACCTCTCTGCTGAAGATGGACTCCTTCGGGTCTCTGGGAGGTCTATCCATTATGTCGGGCTCTGAAGGTGATACGCCTAGAGCGAGGGCGGGAAGTCCATCGGTCGCCAGATTTATGTAGAGTATATGAGCTGGGAGAAGGGGGAGAGCGAATTCTCGGAAAAGGTATATCGAGATGAGCGCCCCGATCGAGAGGACTACTATCTCGATCATGTTGCATGAGAGGAGGTAGACGAGATACTTCTTTATGTTGTCGTAGATCCATCGGCCAAGCTCGATCGCCTTAACGATGGTGGCGAAGTTGTCGTCGAGGAGAATCATGTCGGACGCCTCCTTCGTCACCTCGGTGCCCGTCCTCCCCATGGCCACTCCTATATCCGCCTGCTTCACGGCGGGCGCATCATTCACCCCATCCCCAGTCATGGCAACCACCTCTCCCCGCTTCTTCCAAGCTCTCACGATCTTGAGCTTATGCATCGGCGAGACCCTGGCGTAAACGGTAACCTTATCGACCATCTTCTCAAGCTCCTCGTCGCTGATCTTCTCAAGCTCACCTCCCGTCAGCACCAGATCATCTCCCTCCTCATAGATTCCCATCTGCTTAGCAACCGCAACCGCCGTGAGCTTATGATCTCCAGTTATCATGATAGGCTTTATCCCGATCCTCTTACAAGTCTTCACCGCCTCGATCGCCTCCTCCCTAGGCGGATCGATCATCCCCATCAAGCCGAGAAAAACCATATCCCTCTCTATCTCATCTCTCGGAGTCTCTCCTTCAACCCACTTGTAGGCGAATGCGAGGTTTCTGAGCGCATCGGATGCGAATCTCTCGTTGACCTTGAGAATCTTTTCCTTCTCCTGATGGGTCAGCTTTCTAACCTGATCTCCTATCTGAACATAATTACATCGCTCCAAAACTATCTCAACGGCCCCCTTCATCAAGGCTATGCGCCTCCCATCTTCCAGCTCATGTATTGTAGTCATTCTCTTCCGCTCCGAGCTGAAGGGAATCTCATCAACCCTAGGATATCGTGAGCGAAGTTCTCCATGCTTGAAGCCAGCTTTCTCAGCGGCAACGACGAGGGCGCCTTCCGTCGGATCTCCTTCAACCTTCCACCCATCCTCAGTCTCGGCTAGCTTTGCGTCATTGCAGAGAGCAGCCCCCAGCATGAGAAGCTTAAATGCCTCGCTGCTCGGATCATATTCTCCTCTCAGCTCTCCCTTAGGCTCATATCCGACCCCAGTAACCTCGATCACCCTCCCATCGACGTAGATCTTCTTCACCGTCATCTCCCCCTTCGTCAAGGTTCCAGTCTTGTCCGAGCAGATCACGGTCACGCATCCCAAAGTCTCGACCGCGGGCATCCTCCTGACAAGAGCGTTTCTCTTCGCCATCTCCCTCATCCCTATCGCGAGAGTCCCAGTAACTATCGCTGGAAGAGCCTCTGGGATCACTGCGACGGCCAAGGCTGTTGCGAAAAGCATTACCTCGATTATGGTCTCCAAGGATATTCGACCGACGACCAGCAGATCCTCAACTATCAAGGCTACAGCTATCACTAAGCATACGCCTATCACGAGCTTCCCCAGAATGCTTCCAAGCTCGCTCATCCTCCTCTCCAAGGGGGTCTCCGTTATCTCAATCGTGGTAACTTCTCTCGCGATCTTCCCAAGCTCGGTCTTCATACCGGTTGCGACAACGACAGCCTTTCCCTTACCATAGGTTATCGTCGTCCCAGCATACAGCATGCATCTTCTCTCAGGGAGAGAGGCATCTCTCGAAACGGGCTCAGCCTGCTTTAGGACGGGGGTGGACTCGCCCGTCAGCGGCGCCTCATTCGCCTGAAGGTTTATGCTCTCAACTATCCTGCAATCAGCTACAACCCTATCTCCCGCGCTGACGAGGATCACGTCTCCTGGAACCACCTCTCTCGCGGAAATCACCTTCTCAGCTCCATCCCTAAGCACCGTAACCGTCGGGGTCAGCATCTTCTTGAGAGCCTCGATAGCTCTCTCAGCCCTATACTCCTGAACGAATCCAAGGGTCGATGCGGCCATGACTATTGCGAAGATGAGAATGCTATCCACTGGAAACTCTCCTTCCATCACCGAGATGACGTATGAGATCACCGTCGCGGCGAGCAGGATCAGGATAAGAGGGCTCTTAAACTGCTTAACCCATATCTCGAGCGCCGAGATCCTCTTCTCAGCTACAAGCTCATTATACCCATACTCCTCAAGCCTTCGGCGCGCCTCATCCTCGGTCAAACCCTTGGGACTCGTTCTAAGCTTCTTCAAAACGTCCTTAACGGTAAGAGAGTGAGCGTCCTCAAGCTCCACGGGAAACCCCTTTCAGACCAAAGGAAAGTATCCTTAAAACCTTACCACAAGCCTCATAATAAAAAGGATGTTAGTTAGGTGAGGTTCGGAGTCTGCCCAAATTAGGCTAATCCATCCTGAAGACATCCGTGTATTCGAAGAGCTCTTCTGGGACTCTTCGAAGCTGTCCAACCACTTCATCAAGCTTAACGGGAACGATCTCGGTTCCACGCAAGACAACGGCGTAGCCGAACTTACGCTCCTTCACGAGGTCAACCGCCTTGTATCCCAACCTAATGCCGAGAACCCTATCAAAAGCGCACGGAGATCCTCCCCTCTGAATATAGCCTAGGATCGTCGACCTAACCTGCTTACCCGTCCGCCTCTTAATCTCCTCCTCCAAGAACTTCGCGATCCCGCCCAATCTAACGTGACCGAACTCATCCTTCTCAGCGGCTGCGACAGCAAGCTCGCCAGTCTCTGGGATCTTAACTCCTTCGGCGACCGCGATCAGGGTGTAGCCTTCACCTTTCTCAGCTCGCTCCTCAACGATTCTGCATATCTCATCTAGGTCGAAGGGCTTCTCTGGGATCAGGATTATGTGCGCTCCTCCAGCAAGCCCTCCCATCAGGGCAAGCCATCCAGCATACCTTCCCATTATCTCGGCCACGATCACGCGCTTATGAGACTTAGCGGTTGTGCGAAGCCTCTCCAAGGCCTCAGCTATCGTCTGGACCGCGGTCCAGAACCCTATCGAGTAGTCGGTCGCCGAGAGATCGTTATCAATGGTTTTAGGAACTCCAACTATCGGAATGCCCTTCTCGCAGAGCTTTCTCGCGGCGCCGAGGGTATCATCTCCTCCGATCGTTATCAACGCATCTAGCTCAAGCCTCCTAATATTCTCCATTACAGCCTTGATATCTTCCTCAGACTTCGTCGGATTCTTCCTTGAGGATCCAAGAATTGTTCCGCCTACGAAGTGGATCCCTCTGACATCATCTTTCCTAAGAGGCTTGGCCCTTCCCTCGATCAACCCCTTATATCCGTCCTCAATCCCCCAAACCTCAAAGCCGTATTGAGCCGCTCTGAGAACGATGGCTTGGATCACGGAGTTAAGCCCTGGGCAATCTCCTCCGCCAGTCAAAACACCTATTCTCAAAAGTCTCCCCCCAGGGTTTGAAGGGAGCCGCCAATTATATATACGTTAAGTTTTTATTCTCAGCTCCGCGCCAAGCCTAGCCTTATTTTTCAAAAGACTTATTAGAGGATAGCTGAAGAATCGGGCTCAGAGAGCTGATCAGCAATTATATGTTTTTATAATGCTTTCTTGCCCAATATTTAGGGGGCTCGGTTATTGGTTGGAGTAAAAGTTGTAGGTCTTCGCAAGAAGTTTGACAAGACGATCGCTGTTGACGGAGTCAGCTTTGAGGTCAAGGATGGTGAGTTCATAATCCTGCTTGGGCCATCGGGCTGCGGAAAGACCACAACTCTCCGATGCATCGCAGGGCTTGAAACTCCTGATGAGGGCGAGATCTATATCGGAGACAGGCTTGTGAACGATCTCCCTCCGAAAGATAGAGATGTAGCCATGGTCTTCCAGAGCTATGCCCTCTACCCGCACATGAGCGTATACGACAATCTGGCTTTCCCGCTCAAGATGAGAAAGTATCCGAAGCAGGAGATTGACAAGCGGGTCAAGGAGGTTGCGAAGCTTCTCAGGATCGAGGAGCTGCTGAACAGGAAGCCAAGGCAGCTCAGCGGAGGTCAGCAGCAGCGAGTAGCCTTGGGAAGAGCTCTCGTGAGGAATCCACAGGTATGGCTTATGGATGAGCCTCTCAGCAACCTAGACGCTAAGCTGAGGGTTTACATGAGAGCTGAGCTCAAAAAGCTTCAGAAGGACCTCGGGATCACGACGATATACGTAACGCACGATCAGGCCGAGGCCATGGCCATGGGAGATCGGATCGCCGTGATGAGCCAAGGAAAGATCCTGCAATTCGATTCGCCTCACACGGTTTACGAGAGACCTGCGAACATATTCGTTGCAGGATTCCTGGGAAGCCCGCCCATGAACTTCGTTGATGCAACCGTGGTCGAAAGGGACTCGCAGATAATACTCGACGCTGGAATATTCCAGTATCAGCTTCCAGAAGACCTGGCCAAGCTCGTCAAGGAAAACCTGACGGGAGATAAGGTCGTAATAGGGTTCAGGCCCGAGCACATGGTCCTATCGATCGACAAGACTCCAGAATCGGTGTTCCAAGCAGACGTATACGTGGTCGAGCCCATGGGATCCAATTACGTCGTCGACCTGAAGGCTGGAGACTACCTCCTAAAGGCGATCTCACCGATCACGGTGAAGCTTCCACCGATCGGAGAAAAGGTCTGGGTAGGATTCCCGCCTGAGAGGATGCACATCTTCGACGCGAAAACCGAGAAAGCGATCTTCTAAATGCGCTGATCTATTTTTTTCCTTCAGACGCTCTGACCAACAAACCCCTTATTTTCTTCATCGAGAGCAGGCAACTCTCCGGCAAAGAGATATTACTTAGCCTTTTGAGCTGATAGGATGGACTTGAGCTGCGACAGCTGCTTAATCCCTCCGCCGAAGATTGTCCCATCGATCCTCTCCGCCGACTTTAGAAAGCTCGGAGAAGAGGTGAGAAGCGCTGAGCGAGGCGGAGCGGACATGCTCCACTTCGATATAATGGATGGACACTTCGTGCCAAACATAAGCTTCGGCCCGATGGTGGTTAAAGCTCTGAGAAGCGAATCTAGCCTGCCCTTCATAGTCCATCTGATGGTTGAAAAGCCTGAGAACTTCATCGATTCGGTGGTTGACGCTGGAGGGGAT
>CAYXHS010000062.1:0-6190 GCA_964465105.1 uncultured Nitrososphaeria archaeon | reverse complement strand
GCTGAGCTACCGGGGCGCATTTTAGATTTTTTGTTTGCTTGGATTTAGGTGTTATATTGTTTGGGTTGGGAGTGCTGCTGTTAGGATCGTGATTAGGGCTAGGATCAGGGTTAGGATGTGTGGTTTTAGTTTTTCGGATGCTTTTAGGAGCGCGGTGATCGCTAGGATTGAGATGGTTATGGCGGCGATGCTCGAGGATGCTAAGGTTATCGGGGAGATGGTGGTCAAGGCTTCTCGGTGGATTAGGGTTACGTAGGCTGCTCCCCCCAGGGTTGCTGGGATGCTCATGAGAAAGGATAGTCTTAGGGCTTCCTTTGGGCGATGGCCTAGGGCGAGAAGAGCTAGGATCGTCATCCCGCTTCTGCTCACCCCTGGGAGCGCGGAGAAGCCTTGAGCTAAGCCCGCTAAGACCCCGTCTCTGAGAGGGTTAAGGCTGCACGTTCTCTGAGGTAGCTTGGCCTTCAGCCAGAGGAGAAGGGTCATGACCAGATATAGTAAGCCCACTACTAGCATGGAGAGGTTATCGAGGGATTTCAGATACTCCGATACTAGGGTGGCGAGCGGGATAGCCGTAATCCCCGTGGCGGAGGTCGAGAAAATCAGGAAGAAGAGAAGGCTTCGGCCCTCTCCTCCGCTCCATAAGCCTTTCAGCATCTCGAAAAGGTCTTTCCGAAAGTAGATGATCGCCGCGGCGGCCGTTGAGCCGTTTAGGAATAGGCCGAGGAGGTAGGCTGTAGAAGCTGGAACCCCCATCCAATAGAACTCTAGGAGGAGTATGGTTTTGCTGCTTACTGGTATCCACTCGAAGACCCCTTGAGCGATCCCAGAAGCCAATCCCAGCAGCAGCTCCTGATATCCCTCCAAGGATCCTCCAACTACGGTGAGCAGATGAGGCAATATATCCTCCTCTTGAAAGGCTGAAATAGGGCTGAGCTGAAGGTATCCCCTGAGGCTCGTGATAATACTTCCTGGGAGGGTGCGCGAGAAGGAGTGCAAGCTGTGCGGAGAGAGATCCAAGATCATCTCGGAGAGCATAGGGGTGTGCGTTAAATGCTTGAGAGAGAAGCCTGAAGAAGCCTTGATATACGCTGAGGAAACCCATCGGAGAAGCAGGGAGAAGTTTGGGCTTCCTCCAAGTCCTCCGAGAAGCGGCGGCGGGATAAGATGCGGGCTATGCGACGCGGATTGCGTGATCGGAGAAGGTGAGAAAGGCTACTGCGGGCTCAGGAAAAACGTCGGCGGAAAGCTCGAGAGCCTAGTCGATGAGAAAAACGCTTTACTACACTATTACTTGGATGCGCATGTGACTAACTGCTGCGCCGCATGGTTTTGCCCAGCTGGAACGGGCGCTGGGTATCCGAGCTACGCCATAAGAGATGGGCCAGAATACGGCTACTACAATCTCGCGCTCTTCTTCTATGGATGCAGCTTCGACTGCCTCTTCTGCCAGAACTGGTCTCATAAGAAGCTGAGGGACGGAAAGCTAACCTCGGTGGATGAGCTCGTTGAGTATACTCTCGGAGATGGAAGGATCACCTGCTGGTGCTGGTTCGGCGGATCACCTGAGCCTCAGCTTCCCTTCGCCTTGAACGCATCTAAAAGGGTTCTTGAAGAGAAGCGGGAGAAGAGGATATTGAGGATATGCTTTGAGTGGAATGGATGCGGAGCGAGGGGCTTGGTGAGAAAGGCTGGAGAGCTCGCATATGTGAGCGGGGGGAACATAAAGTTCGACCTAAAAGCGTATACTCCGAGCGTTCATAGAGCCCTTACTGGAAGGGATAACAAGAGGGTTCTGGAGAACTTCGAGCTCATCTATCGGGAGTTTTATGAGGGGAGGCGCGACGTTCCAGTCCTGAATGCTACGACTCTCCTCGTCCCCCATTACGTCGATGAATATGAGGTGTCGAAGATAGCTGAGTTCATCGCGAGCCTAGACCCCGAGATACCTTACAGCCTCCTCATATTCCATCCAGATTACCTGATGAGCGACGTTACGGTCACCCCCAGAAAGCAGGTTGAGAGATGCTATCAGGCCGCGAAAAAATACCTGAAAAACGTCAACATAGGGAACATCGCGCTCCTAGGGCTCGCGGAAGCAGAAGCTTGAACTTGAATGAATGGAGAAGCCCCCTGTTTAGAAGATAATATTTGGTGGTTAGTTTTATTCGTTCTCCCTCTCAAAGATAAATTTCAGCGATCATAAGCATATGTTTGAGCTCGTGAGAATGGAGGTCGAGATCCTAGTAAAGCCTCCTAGTAGGAGGGCCTCCGAAGAAGCGTTGAGGGAGCTAAGGAAGTCGAGAGCTCAGGCCGTGATGTTGAACCTTCCTGAGAACATAAGCGACCTGGTTCAAGATCTGGTTCTAGGCGCAATAGGATACGGTGACTTCCTTGAGGAGATCGAGAAGAGGCTTCCAAGCCCTGCCAGCGCTTGGATCAAGGGATATGAGCAGATTTTGACCGGCGGGTTTAAGGTGGAGAAGATCCCCGAGGTCTACTGTTATGGAGATGTGATCTCATTTAAGGCTGAGGCGGAAGAGGCCGTTCAGCTCACGCTTCTAACGCTTAGAAGCATCATCACGAATCGGGTGAATGTCGAGGAATGGCTTAAGATTCTTCAGGAGAGAAGCAGGCTGAGGGAGATATCGTCGAGGAGAGAGGCTGAGAAGGTCGCCGACATATCCGTTCAATACGAGAAGACGGTCTGCATCTCGGATCGGACGCCCACTCACATAAAAAGCAAGCTCGAGGAGGAAAGGATAAAGCCTAGAGTCCATTATCTCGGTCAGCCATATCACTTCACGCCTCTGGAGGTGCTCAGCAGAGCTCTTAGCAGGAGAAAGGTTAGCCGCGAAGAGCTTGAAAGGCTGATCAGGGAGCACATAGAATTCATCAGAGAGTATGTTTATCGCAAGCCCATGCTGGAGGCGATCGACGAGTGGAGCATGAAAAAGCTCTACTGGATTCCTAGACCAGCTGAGCGTAAGCAAGTTTAATTTTCGGCTATCAAATCCTTTCTTGCATGGATTCCCTGCTCATCGTGATAGATTTTCAAGAGAGGCTGATAAAGCACATCCAACACGCCGAGGAGATCTTGAAAGAGTCCGCGAAGCTCATCAAAGCATGCAAGATCCTAGGAGTCCCCATGATCGTCACCGAGCAGGTTAAGCTTGGAAAGACCGTCGAGGAGATCGGGAGGCTGATCTATTCTAAGCCCATCCTGAAGTCGAGCTTCAGCTGCGCGAGATCCAAGGATTTCATGAGAGAACTTGAAAGGATGAAGCCCAAGAGGTGCATAATCGTCGGGATCGAAGCGCATATCTGCGTTCTCCAAACCGCCTTAGACCTCCTCGAGAGAGGCTATGAGGTTCACGTGGCCTTAGACTGCATAGGGTCGAGAAAGCTCGGCGACAGGGACGCGGCGATCCAGCGGATGATCCAAAGAGGCATTGTTCCAACGACCGCGGAGACCGTGATCTATGAGCTTCTCGGGACGGCGGAGCATGAGAAGTTTAGGGAGGTTTTAGAGATCGTGAAATCTTGAAACTTCGTCCGATAAGCTTAACTTCTGGCGGGAATTAATCTAAGCTCATGGCTGGAGAGAGCTTTGAGGATCTGGTGAAGAGGCTGGGCGGAGAGATCCTCGAGCTCAAGGCTCCCGTGAAAACCGTTGAGCAGGCTTCTAGGGCGACTGGAGCTGATCCAGGCCAGATAATAAAGTCGATGTTGCTGATCTCTGAGAGGGAGGGCGCGATCCTAGCCATAGTCGATGGAAGGTCTAGGGTGGATCTAGAGAAGCTTAGCCTAAAGTTCGGCAGGACTAGGCTCGCCTCTCCGAAGGAGGTTAAGGAGCTCACGGGCTATGAGGTTGGAGAGCTTCCTCCAATAGGGCTTCCCGTAAAGACCGTGATCGATCCGAAGGTTCTTGAGAAGAGCTATGTTATCGGCGGGGGAGGAGCAATAGACAGGCTGATAAAGATCGATCCCAAGAAGATCCTCGAGGTTCAGAAGGCAGAGGTAATGAACATCTCGAGATAGAGGAAGATGTTTTAG
This sequence comes from uncultured Nitrososphaeria archaeon, assembly GCA_964465105.1. Lineage (GTDB taxonomy): Archaea > Thermoproteota > Nitrososphaeria_A > Caldarchaeales > Wolframiiraptoraceae > Wolframiiraptor. The sequence continues at coordinate 2,137 of CAYXHS010000062.1, read as the reverse complement.
GTCTCCCGTATCCTAATATTATGGAGCCTGCGGATAGGAGTTTGGAGCTTCCATGGCGAAGACGATAATGCTTGAGGCCAGGTCTGGATCGATACCCGATGAGGTCAGGAAGGTGGCGAGAGATGAGGGGATCGATGAGAACAAGCTTAGAGATAGGCTTAGCGAGGGCAGGGTGATCATTCCCAGAAACTTGCGGAGGCTCGGCAAGGTTAAGGTTATCGGGATCGGTGAAGGGCTTTTTACCAAGGTCAACGTGAACGTCGGAACGAGCAGCACCGTCATAGACCTGGACATGGAGCTTGAGAAGACGAGGGTGGCCGTGAGATATGGGGCGGACACGATAATGGATCTCAGCATAGGAGGAGACCTCGCGGAAATAAGGAGAATGCTCATCAGAGAATCTGAGCCCCTGCCCTTCGGCACGGTTCCAACCTATCAGGTATACTTGGAGAGCGCCAGCAGGGGGAGGTCTCTGCCAGATGAAGATCTCTTCTTCAGGGTGCTTGAGGGGCAGCTGAAGGATGGAGTTGACTTCATGACCATTCACGCTGGGATAAGCAAGGAGCTCGCGGAGAAGGCCGTGAAGAGCGGGAGGGTGGAGCCCATAGTCAGCAGGGGTGGAGCTATGCTCGCCGCATGGATGCTCGAGACCGGAAGCGAGAACCCGTATCTCAGGAATTGGGATTACCTGCTGGAGCTCTTCGCCGAATATGACGCGGTTATAAGCCTTGGAGACTCCCTGAGGCCTGGAAGCATAGCGGATGCCTTAGACGACCTTCAGATAGCAGAGCTCATAATGAACTCAAGGCTTCTCGAACGAGCTAGAAAGAAGGGTGTTCAAGTGATGATCGAGGGACCTGGCCACGTTCCCCTGAACAAGGTGGCGGCGGATGTAAGGTTGATGAAAAGCCTCACCCGAAACGCGCCCTACTACGTTCTAGGCCCCCTCGTAACGGACATAGCTCTAGGATATGATCACATAGCTTCAGCAATCGGTGCGGCGATCGCGGCCGCGGAAGGAGCAGACTTCATCTGCTATCTGACCCCAGCGGAACACCTAAGCCTACCAACTCCTGAGCAAGTTAAGGAGGGGTTGATCGCTGCGAAGATCGCGGCTCACGCTGGAGACTTGGTCAAGCTCGGGGAGAAAGCGTTTAGGAAGGATCTAGAGCTTAGCACGCATAGAGCGGAATTAGACTGGGGCAAGATGATCAAGCTGGCCCATGACCCCGAGAAAGCCGAGAAGATATACAAACAATTCGGGGAAAGAAGCCAGGCATGCAACATGTGCGGAAACCTATGCGTATTCCTAATCCTATCAAGATACCTTAAGCGGGAAACGAGCCATTAATCGACTAAAGCAGCCGCAAACCCTTCTAAACGAAGAGAAAAACGAGCGTCAAATATATAATTAGGAACAATAACGCTCAAAACGAGGGCCCGTAGCTCAGCCTGGTCGGAGCGTCCGGCTGATAACCGGAAGGTCCTGGGTTCGAATCCCAGCGGGCCCATTACTTCTCGATCATCGCTGCGCATGTGGTTGCTGCTATTAGTTGGCTTGGGTCTATGGCTGAGGGTAGGGGCCACATCATCAGTATCTCGTAGCTTAGCTTCATGCTTTCTGATTCTCCGCCTCCGAGTAGGAGTTCGAGGAGAGTCGGTTTCCTAGGCTTTATCCACTTTGCTGGAGCTGTCTCGGGAAGCCCTGCGAGGCTTCTGGCGTCTCTTACCGCGTCTTCCAGGCTTCCGACCTTATCCACTAAGCCGATCTCGGCTGCCTGAACTCCGAGGTAGGGTCTAGCGGTCAGAACTTCATCCCAATCTTTGATCTTATCTCCTCGACTCTCCTTAACCCGCTTCTCGAATATATCGGCTATCGAGTCCACGAGGGTTTGCATGAGCTTCCGCTCCTCGGAGGTCATCGGCCTCCAGGCGCTTCCAATATCCTTCAGCTCTCCGCTCTTGAAGGTCTCAGCGTGAATCCCGAGCTTGTTCATGAGCTCGGCGAAGTTTATCACGAGCGAGACCGCTCCGACGGATCCCGTTAGCGCGTGGGGGGATGCCATGATCTCGTCGGCTGGAAGGGAGATGTAGTATCCTCCAGAGGCTCCATACTCAGCGATATATGCGACCACGG
>CAYXHS010000061.1:0-6285 GCA_964465105.1 uncultured Nitrososphaeria archaeon | reverse complement strand
GTAGGCGTGAGATCTGCCCCGAGAGCGCCGACTTGGATCATAAAGGCGATCTTCGGTTTAGTCTTCCTCTACATCTCGCTCAAGTTCATCCTGATGGCCTTTTGGGATAAGAATTTAGAGGGTCGACAAATTTGATAGAAAAGGGGTTATGTTTGGCGCTTAACGCTCTTTGAAAATGAGCTTGAAGAGGATCTAGAAGCTGACGGCCATAAATCTAAACATCGATTAAGAGAGGTACGAAGGGGGACCTTAATCTGGATATTGCTAAGGGCGGAAGAAGGGTCTAGCAAAATATCCATATAATCTCATCTTCCAAATAAGGAGTCTGGTCCCCTAAACCAGAGATCTGAGTTGTTACTATAATCATGTAGCTAGGGGCAGGTGGCTTAAAAACGGCTATCTAGGGCAGGGGTTAGCTTCTCGTAGGGCAAAGCGTAAATACGTGCATATGCACATAAATGTGGAGGTGAGGAAATGGGTTGGAGAGGTAGAGGAGCTGGATGGAGGTTTGGTAGAGGCTTTGGCGCCGGTAGGCGAATGCAGGGCTATCAATATGGTCCATGGAGCTGCAGGAGGTTCCCGTGGCTTCCGAGAAGATGGTGGGCGATGTCCTTCTACGGAGGATACGCTTACCCATGGATGACCCCAGCTCAGCGCATGAGCTACTGGTAGAGAGGGGTGGACCATGTGAGCGCAAGAGCGCTTAGGATCGCAGTTCCGACGAAGGGGAAAAGCGGGCTGAAGGATGCTGTATCCGAAGTCTTCAGCAGGTCTAAGACCTTCACCCTCGTGGACATCGACGAAGAAGGAACGATAAAAGACGTGAAGATAATCGATAATCCAGCAGCCTCCTATAAGCATGGAGCCGGTCCCATCGCCGTAAAGATGCTAGCAGACCTAGGAGTGAACGTAGCGGTCGCCGCGGAGCTCGGAATAGGTGCCTCAACCCTGCTCAGCGAACGCGGGATAAAGGCGGTTAAGGTTCGGGCAGGCACCAGCGTATCTGAGGCTGTGAAGAAAGCATTATCCGAAGCTCGAAGACGGGAATAAGAGAACTAAATTGGGTCCAAGTCCTTGGAGCTCTAGTAGAGGGATTATTAAATTAGGTGAATAGCTGATCATGTGAGAGATATGGCTGAGAGCCTCGTCGTCGGGGTGGATCTCGGGGCGACGAATATTCGAGTTGCTTTAGGGAGCTTAAGCTTGGGGATAATCAAGAAGCTTAGGAGGAGAACTGTTGGGGAGAAAGCTGAAGAGGCTGTGATCAAGCAGTTCATAGACCTCGTGAGGGAGGTCGCTGGGAGAGAGCTCGAGAAGGTTCAAGCGATAGGGATAGGCTCCATAGGGCCAATAGACATCTGGAGAGGAGTTATCCTAAACCCACCAAACGCTCCCTTCAGAAACGTCCCGATAGTCGAAGCGCTCTCAGAAGCATTCAAGGTTCCAGCCTATCTCGTGAACGACTGCGCGGCCGCGGTCTTGGGTGAAAGATGCTTCGGAGCAGGCAAAGGCCTCGAGAATCTCGTTTACGTAACCTTAAGCTCTGGGATAGGCGGAGGAGCGATAATAAATGGAAATCTCCTCCTAGGGAAAGATGGAAACGCTGCCGAGATAGGCCATATAGTTGTAGACCTCGAGGGCAGGCTTACCTGTAATTGTGGAGGAAGAGGTCACTGGGAGGCATACTGCTCTGGAAGAGGGATTCCAGCCTTCGCAAAATATCTCATGGAGAAGGATCCTGAAGTGTTTCGCGGAAGCAGGCTGATGGCGCTCGCGTCAAGTGGGAAGCTTAGCCCCGAATCGATCTTCGAGCTGGCTAAAAGCGGCGATAGAGGTGCGCTCAAAGTCGTTGAGGAGATTGGGAAGCTTAACGCCATGGGCTTCGCGAGCATAATCAACGTATATGATCCAGAGCTGATAACGGTTGGAGGCTCAATCACCCTGAGCAATCAATCCCTCATACTCAACCCCATCCTAGAAAACGTGAAGGAATACTCGGTGAACAGGCTTCCAGAGATAAGGGTTACGCCGCTGGGAGAAGACGTGGTCCTCTATGGCGCGATGGCCTTAGCCTCAAATCCGCCGGCCAAGCTTTCCTCCAAGCCATAGGAAGGATTATGTTCTGGATGGTTTTTAGAGGCTTGAGATGAGCTTGAAGGATCTTCAGGGGCTCATGGCTGAGATATATTTGGAGCGGGATAAGCGGAGGGGAGCGGAGAAAACCTTGATCTGGATGCTTTCCGAGGCGGGAGAGGTCGCTGATGCTTTCCTCAAGGAAGAGCGGGATGCTCTCGAAGGCGAGGTCGCGGATCTCCTAGCGTGGCTTCTAAGCTTCTGCAACGTCGTGGGAATAGACTTGGAGAAAGCGGTTCTGGCCAAGTACGGAGGCGGATGCCCTCTCTGCGGGTCGAAGCCTTGCAGATGTCCGATAAGATGAAAAGGCATAAGAGCGATTTAAGGGCGTAAAGGAGTTGCCGACGCTGGCGAGCTACGGAATCCTATCGGCCTCAGAGTCCAGCCATGAGAGGGAAGTCTGCCCAGTCTGCCGCGGAGACTATAAGCGATGTAGGCTTGAGATTTGCCCATACCTTAAGGGGGTTCGAGAGCTTCTCCGAAAAATCCAATCATCGAGAACGGTCTTCGGATCCTCCCCGCCATCCGCCCTGATAGGCTCATGGGGATATCCTAAGGTTTTAGCAGGCCCCTTGGTTCCACCGATCCAAGCTGACACGAGCTTATTCGATCAGCCCGCTAGATGGCTTGAGATCCCGCTTAACGATCTTCTAGCCATGAGGGTTAGCCTCATCCGAGGGAAGAGGCCGACTAGGGTGATCGATGCTAGGAGACCTGATAGGATCCTCGAGGTCTTGCAGGAGATCGCGATGGCTGAGAGGCCGCTCGACGTGGAGCTCGAGTTCGAGAAGGAGCCCGTAATCTCTCCAAGCTTTCATGTCAGAGCATCTCCAACAGGTCCCTCCGCGCCCATGCGAAAAGCCTTGATCGCCGAGAATCCCTCGGTGCCGAAGCCTGTCGAGAGGGTCGTCTCGGACTTCGACCTCAAAGCCTCGGAAGCGGTCTACGAGCTTTACCGATCAGGTCTAAGCGATCAATATATCGTCAGGCTCCTCTCAATCGGGCTTCTCGGCCAGAAGAGGTGGAGAAAGCTCGTTCCAACTGAGTGGAGCATAACCGCGGTGGATGATCAGCTTGGGAAGAGGCTGAGATCGGAGGTGAGGCAGAATCCGTGGATAAACGAGGTCAGGATCTATAGCAGCTACAAGCACTTCAATCGGATAACTGTCTTTCTCTTGCCTGGGCCATGGATGTTTGAGGTCTTCGAGGTCTGGCATAAAGGCGCTGGGTTAAAGCTCTATCATGACTCTGAGCTTCCAGGAGACGTGGACAGATATCCTGAAAACGTCGGCGGAGCATATCACGCCCTAAGGCTTCCAGTCCTAGAGCACTTGAGCAGAGAGCGGAGGCAAGCCTCAGCGATAGTCGTCGCGGAGATCTATGAGGGATGGATCCCCTTAGGGGTCTGGAGGTTTAGGGAGATCTGCAGAGCGGCTCTCGCAAGTCCTCCTCAGAGATTCGACGACCTGAACGAGGCGCTTCAGGCTCTCCGAAGGCTGATAGACTTTCCGATGGAGATAATCTTTCATCAAAGCAGGGTGCTGAGATTCCATCTCGAGCAAACCAGGCTTCCAAACTTCATCGAGATCCTCTGAAGAAACCCTTTAATTACTTTGAGAGCTTGGTTTAAGCTTGATGCGCGGCTACGGGAAGCTTGCGGAAATAGATCTTGAAAGAGGTAGCGTCGAAACCTATGAGCCTGATGAGAGGCTCGCCTACGATTTTATCGGCGGAAGAGGCTGGGCAGCATACCTGATCTACAAGAGCCTCGACGAGATAGTTCACGGAACCCATCCCTCAAACGTTCTGGTAATCGCCACAGGCCCCCTAGCGGCTTCAGGCTTCCTCGGCGGATGCAAGACAAGCTTCGCGGCGATCAGCCCTCAGACCGGAATATATGGCGATAGCAGCGTTGGAGGATACTTCGGCTATATGATGCGGAGAGCAGGCTTCGATGCTTTGGTGATCAGGGGGAGAGCTGGCTCCCCAAGCTACCTGCTAGTCGAGGACGAGCGGATAGAAGTCATCGAGGACTCAAGCCTCTGGGGCTTAAGCTCAAAGGAGGTGGATCAGAAGCTTCGAGAAAAGTATGGTAACTGCTCGATCGCATCTATAGGGATCGCTGGCGAGAAGCTCGTAAGCTATGCCTCCATAAACGTTGACTGGGGCCTGAAGGAGCGGAGGCACTCGCAAGCGGGAAGAACGGGGATGGGGGCGGTCATGGGAAGCAAGAGGCTGAAGGCGATAGTCGTCAAGGGAAGCAGGTCCATCGAGGTTGCGGATCCCGAGAGGCTCAGGGAGGTGAATAAGCGGCTGATAAGCGAGGTGAAGTCGAGCGGCAACTATGAGAACTGGATGAAGTATGGGACGAACATGACCGTTGAGTGGGCGAACAGCGTTGAGGCTCTCCCGACCCTAAACTTCCAGAAGACGTTCTTCGAGCACGCTGACGAGATCTCAGGAAGAGCGGTAAACGAGTCTCAGATCTATGTCTCGGCTTGCGCGAACTGCATAATCCCATGCGGCCATACTCTGAGAGCGGATGAGGATGTGGTGACCGTGGACTATGAGAACATCGGGATGCTCGGATCGAATCTCGGGCTAAAGAGCTTAAGCGAGGTCGCTAAGGCAAACTACCTTTGCGATTACTATGGGCTGGACACGATCTCAACAGGCTCCGTGATAGGCTTCGTGATGGAGTGTTTCCAGAGAGGCTTGCTCACCAAGGATGACGTGGGCTTCGAGATCACGTGGGGGGAAGCTGAGAAGGTCTATCAGCTGATAGAGATGATAGCTAAGCGTGAGGGGTTCGGAGCGCTGATGGGCCTCGGGGTCAAGGCGATCGCAAGCTACGTGAAGAGAGGATCGGAGAAGTTCGCCATGCAGGTCAAGGGTCTGGAGATAAGCGCATACGATCACAGGGCTGCTCCAGCCATGGCCCTAAGCTACGCCACATGCGATATAGGTGCTCACCATAACCGCTCCTGGGCCATAACCTATGATGTAGAGGCTGGTAGAACGAGCTATGGGCCAGATAAGGCTGAGAAGGTGATATTCCTTCAACACATGAGACCTCTCTTTGATATGCTTGGGGTCTGCAGGCTCCCCTGGGTGGAGCTGGGAATAGATCCGAACCTGTATGCTGAAGCGTATTCAGCGGTCGTCGGAAAGGAGTTCACCCTAGACGATCTTCTAACATGCTCGGAAAGGGTTTGGAACCTGACCCGATGCATCGCGATCCTAAGAAGGCGGATAAGCCTGAAGGATGACGTGCTTCCCTCTAGGGACTTTGAGGACCCAATACCTGAAGGAGCGACCGAGGGGATAAAGCTCGACCCCGAGAAGTTCCGCCAGCTCCTAGAAACGTATTACAGGCTTCGAGGATGGGATGAGCGGGGGTGGCCAACGAGGGATAAGCTTCTCAGCCTGAGGCTCGATGAGGTTGCTGAAAAGCTGTATGGATGAAGACCCTTAACCTAAACCCTTTAAGAGGATGAGGACCGAAGAGCTTTGGAGGAAGGCTGAGATCTCATGCCCAAGAAGCCTAGAAACCCATCATCCCCACGCTACAAGGCGAGAATGGGATATGAGGGAGAATACTATCTCATCCGAAAGTTCGCGGATAAAGGCGAGCCTGGAACCTATGCGATAAGAACTCCTGGAAGCGGAGCTGGTAAGCTTCCAAAGCCAGATATAATCGCCGTCGATTCTGGAGAGCTTTTAGCGATCGAGGTCAAGTCCAGCAATAAGCCATACGTAATCCTAAACAGCTCCCAGGTGGAAAGGCTTCTAGCATTCTGCAATCGCTTCGTGGTGAGATGCCCGCACTGCGGAGCCGAGATAAAGCCCAAGCCCATCCTGGCGGCAAGGTTCCTGAACAGAGAGTGGAGCTTCGCCGAGATACCCCTGAACTGGAAAGGATCGATCATCTTGAGGAAGTCTGGCCGAGTTTCCGGCGGCGGGCGATTATCTTCTCCTGAGCGGGAGGGCGAGGAGGAATCCTCTCGATAGATGCGAGCTCGAGTAGGTGCTGGCTAAGGAAATGGCTTAAGGTTGGAGCGTTCTTAACCCACTTCCGCTCGCTCGGCTTGGAGAGGTAGCCTAAGGAGACCAAGGCTTGGAGAAAGTTTCCAATCCGTCTCCTCCTATTTC
>CAYXHS010000060.1:0-6476 GCA_964465105.1 uncultured Nitrososphaeria archaeon | reverse complement strand
AGGATCGAGAGAGACTTTCCTCACGCTAAGCTCTTCGCCGTCACGATAGACGAGGGGATAGAGGGCTATAGAACCGAGTGTCTCGCCGTCGCCGAAAGCTTCTCCAGAAGCCTCGGAATCCCCTTCCTCAGCCTCAGCTTCAAGGAGCTTTTCGGGTTCACCCTAACCGAGGTGGCCGAGTCCAAAGTATTGGAGAGGCTGGGAATCCATCCATGCACGGTCTGCGGGGTCTTCAGGAGAAAGGCTTTGACCATCGCCGCTAGAAGGCTTAAGGCGACGGTGATCGCCACAGCACACACCCTCGATGACGTGGTTCAAACATATCTCCTAAATCTCTTGAAGGGTGAGGGAAACCTTAAGCCTGTGGGGTTGAGGAGAGGAGGCGAGGCGGTGATCCCGAGAATCGCCCCCTTCAGGACGACCCTCCAGCGCGAGGTAGCTCTCTACGCTTATCTCAGGAAGATACCCTTCCAGGTCAGAACATGTCCGTATACTCACACGTCGATGAGAGATAGGGTGAGAACCTTCTTGAACTGGTATGCTGCGAACAGGCCTGAGGCTCTCTACGCCTTCCTCAATAGATTCGAGCGGCTTCTCAAAGATCTTGAACAGCCCGCGGAGAACCTGTGCGAGATATGCGGCGAGCCTTCCAGCAGGAAGATATGCAGGGCTTGCGAGCTCGAGCGGCTGATAAAGGAGGGCTTGAAGGCTTAGAGCTGGAGGAAGCCGAAGGTCTTGAAGGTGAATCCTATGTTCAGGGCGATCAGGGCTATCGAGAAGGCGGTTAAGGCGATGTTGAATGCTTTCAGGGCCTTCTCGCTTCTGACGATCTTCTCGAGCAGGGCGTTCACCAGAAGGCTTCCATCCAGAAAGTATATCGGAAGCATGTTGAATATCGCGACGTTTATTCCCAGAAGCTGGATCCATGAGAGAAGCCTATAGAGGTTATGCTCTAGGAGCGGATCTCCAAGCCCAGCTTTCATCGGGAAATAGTATGCGATGTGAGTTACCCCGAGCATCCTCAAGACCTGAGCCAAGGGCATGTTCATCGGCTCCTCGAGCCTGTAGGTTAAGTTCCCCCTGCTCGTCCTGATCACGAGAACTTGGGATGCTGAGATGTTCTGATATAAGGTCGTCCGATTAACGGCGACATCGTTCACCGCGAAAACCACGTCGTTCACCCTCAGCGGGCCTCCGACCTCAGCTCCAGTAACTATGATCCCAGCCTCGACCGGAGAAAACATGCTCAGTATCAGGAATACTGCGGCAAGCCCGACGAAGAGGTTCGCGAAGCTTCCCCCAGCGGCAACCCTTGCTTTCGTCTTGCTCGGCGCCTTCTTGAACTCGTCTTCATCAGGCTCAACGAATCCACCTGGAAAAACGTAGAAGAGGAAGAAGCCGGTCGACTTCAGTCTCACTCCCTCGAGTCTCGCGATTAGCCCATGCATCCCCTCATGGGTGATTAAGATGATCCCAAGCGCGAGAAGCATGTATGGAAGATGCTCGAACCTTATGGTCACGCCGATGACAAGTGGGAGGACGATGTTCTGCGGACCGACCTGAGCGGGGGCGAAGAGATAGGTTCCTAGGTTTTTCGCGAGGACGTAGATCGCGAACCCCATCATCCCAAACCCGAGGGCTACTCCTAGATCCGAGGAGACTTTGATCAGCGATGGGATGGCCGACGTGATCCTATCGAAGATCCATAAAGCCCGCTCAGACTTCAAGAGTACTCCAAGAGGATAAAGCTTCAGGCCTCGAGGCTCCCATCTTAAAGCAAACCTTAGGATGAGGTAGATCGCAAGCCAAGCTACTGCGAGTATTACCAGCGGATGCCCCATAAGCTCCAGCAAGCTCAAGTAACCTGAAAGGAGACCAGAATATTAGGTTGCTCATAACCCTTTTCTCCAGGGAAAGGCCTTCGCGAGGCCCTTCAGCGAGCTCGGCGGAAAACTTTTGAGAAAGAAGGCTTTAAGAATTCTTGAAGATTTTCACGATCCCAGCATGCTCAGGAGCGTGTTGATCATGGCTGAAAGCGCTTCTCAGGATTGGGAGGAAAAGAGGAAAAACGTCGTCCAAATCCTCGAGTCGATAGCCAACGATGTCTCGACTCCGAGGAATATCAGGCGCGTCGCGAAGGAGGCGGCGGACGCTCTCTTTGATGAGAGGTATAAGCCCGCTGTCAGAGCTGCGAACGCAATCGAGATGATAGAGGAAGTGATGAGCGACCCGAATCTCCCAGTTTTCACGCGAACCCAGCTCTGGATGGCCATATCGATCCTCGAGCAGATAAGATCAGCTCCAGATTAATCCCACGAGATTCTCTTGGTATAACCTTGAAGCGTTTACATGTTTTCGCTAGTCCAAAGAATTAAAATCCCACGAATCCGCTGGCTCGCCTGGAATGGATGGTAGGCGGGGAGGAAGGAAGAGGGTAAAGTTCGAGCTCGTGGACGAGAACGGCGATAAGCTCGTCCTGATCTTTGAGGGCAGGCTCAACAGGGATAAGCTTGTTCAGCTTGCCGACCTGATGGAGCTGTATGGAGGCTTGGGAGGGCGAGAACCCGAGGAGCAATATCTCGAGAACAGCAAGCTCGGCAAGCTCACGAGGATCCTAGCGAAATACTTTCCCTTCGGCTACTTCACCTCGAGAGATGTCGTCGAAGCATATCTGACCGAATACAGGGAGCCCATAACCCTGAGCACGGCATCGACCTATCTCGCGAGGCTCGCTGAAAGAGGATACTTGGAAAAGACTAGGTCGGGAAACCAGATCAGATATAGGCTGGCTCAGCCGAGGGTGATGGGTAGGGACGATATTCCCGTGAGAATGCGTGAGTATGACTCAAGCCTCGAGCTCTGAGAACTAAGGTTAACTCTTAAAGTCTACGGATCTGTATAACGTTTGGGAGGCTTCCATGAGAAAATCCGTTCTCAACTTTCTAAGGAGATCTGGCATCCAGCTTCCAGAAAAAACGGTTTTGAATTCGCTCCTTAAGCTCTCCTATCTAACCGAAGCTCAGCTGGAAGCTCTATTGATAGAGCTCGGGTCGGCGAATCTGGGGAGAAGGCTGACCTTCGAGGAGAAGGCTGAGATCAGGGGGGTGAGTAAGGGAGCTCATGCCAGAACTCTGAGGCAGGCGATCGAGAACATAAAGCGAAGCATATACACGATCTTCCTCCTGGAGTATCTCGGCGTCCTAGGCGAGGAAGCCCTGTCAGCGATCCTAGAGGCAGCGAACCTCCTGAAGAGAGGCAGGGTGGATGAGTCCGTGAGGTTGATAAGCGATGTGATGCCACGTGATATCACAGCCTAGGAGGCGCCGAAGATGGAGCAGATAGCTCTCCTGACCCTGATCTTCACGATCCTCTTCCTAGCCCAAACCCTGATCTTCACCTATCTCCTACTTAGGCTGAAGCGCGCCCTGAGAGGTCCTGTCCCCCAAACGGCCCTGGAGAAGAGCCTTGAGGAGAACCTAGAGGAGATCACAGAAACGGAGCTGAGAATCATGAAAGAGCTGGAATCGAGCGGAATGCTCAACGCCAGGGAGCTCAGCGAGAAGCTTGGGCTCAGTAGGGAGCATGTCGCCAGGACGCTTAAGAAGCTTGTTGAGAACGGCTTTCTCGTGAGGGAAGGTAAGCCCTATAAATACGGGCTTACGGATCTCGGCAAGAAGATATTGAGATCACATGACATCACAGGAGATTCGACGAAAACTCATTAAAATCCTCTGATATAGATTCAGGATGGCTATGATGAGACACAGGGATCCAGACCCGTGAAGACACCTGGGGTAACTGAGCCGTGATCTGATCGAGGCTCAAGATCGTTAAGGCTTTTTAAGTGGACCTGCGGCTTATATCCTGAAATGGGTAAGCGTAAGATCGTCTCGGAGCCTGATGAGCTTGAGGAGATGCCCGAGCCTGGGCCGACCGATGTCTATGGGGTAGTGGTTAAGCTAGTCGGAAACGACAGGGTCTTGGTCGACTGCAGCGATGGGAAGCGAAGGCTTTGCAGGATCAGAGGTCAGCTTAGGCGTAGGATCTGGATAAGGGAAGGAGACCTAGTCCTGGTCAGCCCTTGGGACTTCCAAAGCGACACCAGGGGCGATATCTGGTGGAGGTTTACCAGGGGTCAGGCCTCGAAGCTCGCTGAGCGTGGGGTCATCCCAGATTTCCTGAAGGAGAAGCTCGGAGCATAGGTTTCTCAAACCTTTTTAGCAGCTTACTCTAGGTTCTTCCGAGACTTTGGGTAAAGAGGATAAGCTGGAGAAGAAGCTCAGGGTCAGGGAATATCGATATGAGCGTGAGCAGAGGTATCTGAGGAAGCGATCTGAGCTGGATGAGGTTCTCGAAGAGGTTTTCGATCGAAGAACCTTGATGACGATCTACGAGCTGATGAACCGCGGCTTCATAAAAGACTTCTATGGGGTCGTAAGCGCTGGAAAAGAGTCGAGGATCTACTACGCCGAGGGGAAGAATGGAGAACCTCTCGCCGTCAAAATCTACCTGATAATCAGCGCCGAGTTCAAGAAGACCCGCGCCATGTACGTCTCCTATGACCCGAGGTTTCAGAGGGTTCCAAGAGACTTCAGGGACTTCATCTACCTGTGGGCGAGGAGAGAGTATAGGAACCTCGAGGACGCCTATGAGGCTGGAGTTCCAGTTCCGAAGCCGTATTTCGTCAGGAACAACGTCTTGGGGATGCAGTTCATAGGCGAGGATGGGAAAAGGTATCCGCTCCTGATGGAGGTCGAGCTTGAGCCCGAGCTTTACCCGAAGATCTATGAGCAGGTGGTCGAGGCCGTGAAGAAGCTTTACCGAGAAGCTAGGCTTATCCATGGGGACCTAAGCGAATACAACATCTTCATCACCCCAGAGGACGAGATAATCTTGATAGACCTGTCTCAGGCGGTCAGGGTCGAGCAGCCCGTCGCCGACGAGCTTCTCCTAAGAGACCTCAGAAACATCACGAGATACTTCAGGAGGATGGGCGTCGAGGTTCCTGAGCCTGAGGAGCTGTTCGCCGAGGTGGCTGGGAGAAGGCCCTTCGAGGCCGTGGAGACCTGAAGCCCGCTCTTTTAGATATTTATCGTGGTCTCCTTCGAGTTTCTTGGAGCAGAGGGCTCATGGAAGCTCAAACGCCCTTCTTCATGCTGAACATCCCGAGGGAGCGGGTCGGCGTCCTCATAGGCCCTCAGGGATCCGTTAAGCGGAGGATCGAGGAAGCCCTCGGGGTCAAGCTCCTCATAGACAGCGGAAGCGGAGCGGTCAGGATCGAGCTCGTTAAGAGGCCCGAGGAGGGCGGCGACCCAGTAGCTCTCTTCAAGGCCAGAGACGTGGTGCAGGCGATCGGGAGGGGCTTCTCGCCCGAGAGGGCTTTCAGGCTCTTCGAGGACGGGATAATCCTGAGCGTAATAGACATCTCAGACTACATCAAGCCCACCAGAAACAACCTGATCAGGGTCAGGGCAAGGCTAATCGGAAGAGAAGGAAGAACGAGGAGAATAATCGAGGAGACGACCCACACCTACGTCTCGATCTACGGGGACACGGTCTCGATAATAGGAGAAATGGAGGACGTGAAAGCCGCGGAAGAAGCGATAATAGACCTGATAAACGGAGCCCCACACGCAGCAATATACAAAAAACTAAACGAATACGCAAGACTAAGAAAACTCGGAGGACTAAAACCAAGATTCTAGAGCTATCGAAACTGGAAAAATCTAGTATTGTCTTGGATCTGGTGTGGACCCGTATCAAGCTGGGTTAGCTGTCACCTCGATCACTTGAGAAGGTAGGGGAACAATGCCGAGAAGGTCGCTAAGGCCGCAAAGGAAATCTTGGGGAGATACGGAAATATACATTATCGGAGGGGTTACAGAGGAGAGAACCACGATAACAACGACATAGACATTCTAGTAATTAGACCTAGTGAGATTTTCGATAGACTTCGTCTCACCGACAAAGCTTCCCAAGTTTCATAAGAAGGGATGTGGGATACACGTCAGGCTACTAAGAGGGTATAAGCAGAAATCACGGATCCTAAATTTCAAAAGCATAATTGTATAATCAATCTAGAAGCCTATGTCACGAGATAAATATATCCAAGTTCAATAACTCAAATGACTGTCAAGGAGGATTTCAAGTTTTGCAAGATGTTAAGTTGAAAAGTTTATGCCACATGGAAGTAAATTTAAAAAGGGGACCTGAAATTTAGTGTATGTGAAAAGACGTGATTATCTCGTAGGCTCATTATTGTTTATACTTTCTTCCTTATTGAGATTCTCAACTTGGATTTATCCCGGCTTAGGTTGGGGAAAACTAACGATTTATGATGTTACATTATATACAGATTACGGTATTAAAATGGTTGACGCCGTCCTGAAGTTAGACCTAAAGACGATTGCCTCGATAAATGTAGGGGTTGATCCCCTGGGAACTTTTATAACAGGCGATTACGCTGTCATTTTTAA
>CAYXHS010000059.1:0-6536 GCA_964465105.1 uncultured Nitrososphaeria archaeon | reverse complement strand
CGCTCCTCACCTTCGGGCAGAACCTAATGCACTCTAGCCCGCACTTCTTCGGATCACATCTCTCCCTATCTATTACAGCGACCCTAAGCTGCATCAGGCTCTACTTTCTCTCCTCAAGCCTCCTAATAGCCTCTTTGATAAGCTCCTCCGCTTCCTCGACTATTTCCCTAAGCCTTTTCTCGGTCTTCGCCTCCGCCGTCATCTTCACCTGAGGCATCGTGTTGGACTGCCTCACCAGAACCCATCCATCCTCGAAATACGCCTTAACCCCATCGATCGTGCTCACCCGAAGCCCCCGCTCACGATAGTGTCTCGCCATCTCCTCGACGACCTTAGCCTTGAGCTCATCAGGACACTCGAAGGTCTTGATAGGTATCGAGGGATAGGCTGGTATCTCGTCAACAAGCTGCGAAAGCTTCTTCCCGCTCTTCACGACTATCTCCGCCATTCGGAGGGTCGCATAGATGGCGTCATCGAATCCCCAGATCTCTGGGAAGTAGAAGTGATTGCTCTTCTCTCCTCCTATGACCGCTTTCAGCTCCCTGACCGCGTTGAGGATGAAAGCTCTTCCAACCCTCATCTCAACGGGCTCGCATCCCTTCTCCAAGATCACTTCCTTGAGCGCGTTGCTGCTCGAGACGTCGTAGACCACCTTCCCGCGCTTCTCCAAATACTTCACATAAACCGCCAAGGTGATGTCTCCAGGTATGATCCTTCCCCTATCATCCACGAAGACAACCCTATCTCCATCCCCATCAAAACCCGCTCCGAAATCTGCTCCAACCCTGACGACAAGCTCCTGCAGATCTTTGAGGGTTTCCTCGGTAGGCTCGGGGAGATGACCTGGAAACCTTCCATCAGGGGTCTCGTTGATCGCCTCAACCTCCAGCCCCAGCCTCTCGGCGATCTTCGGAAAAGCTATCGCCGCCGCGCCGTTAGAGTAGTCTATCGCTATCTTCAAGCCTCGGCTGAGCTTGAACTTCGAGACCATGAGCTCGACGTATGGGGTCAGGGCGTCAACCTCCCTGATCTCTCCCTTCTTTTCAGCTTCCCTAAACCTTTGATTAATCACCATCTCCTTGAGCTCCTCCATCCCAGCTCCAGCCGAAAGGGTTGCGCCCCCAGGCTTCACGAGCTTAAACCCATTCCATTCAGGCGGATTGTGGCTCGCCGTAACTTGAACTCCTCCATTAGCCTCAAAATGGATTGTTGAAAAGTATAGCATGGGAGTCGTAACCATTCCAACCATCAGGACATCGCATCCAGCTCTCGACAGTCCTCTCGCAACCCCCTCGGCCAAAACGCCTCCGCTGATCCTAACATCTCTTCCAACAACAACCTTACCTCGATTCCCGAGAATTGTTCCATAAGCTAATCCTATCATCTCGGCGACCTGCTCATCGAGGTCCTGACCGTATACGCCTCTGATATCATAAGCTCGGAAGATATGCGACTTAACTCGACTCATCTCTCAACATAAACCCCCATCAACAGAACTTTAACTCTTTTCAAAAGAGCTTCGCCCCCTCCCTCTGGCCAAGCCTCTCAAGATAATCGCTGAAGGAAGGGCCTGCTCGCTCCTCCTCTTATATATCTGTTTTCCAAGATTCACGGCGCGATCATCCTCCTGAAGCATAAAGCTAAATTACCGCTTAAGAGAACAAAATACTAAGTGAAGGATATGCCCCGTGAAAGGGTTATAGTGGAGTCAAAGGTTAGAGAACTTCTGCCTCAAGGAATGCGGCTGGCCTCAGACGCTCTAGAGGGCTTAGATCAAGCTGTTAGAGAGCTGATCAATAAAGCCGTGCAGAGATGCAAGGCCAACGGAAGAAAGACGATAATCAAGGAGGACTTCTAAACCTCCAAAATTATTTTCTCAAAAATAGGAATGGTGATTTGCTGCGGCGCTAGTCTCTTACCAATATTTGATATTGTTGTTTTTGACGTAGTCATAGACTCTCTTCGCTGTCTTCTCCATTCCAAAGGCCTTCATGTGGAGCAGGGTGTCGGCATAGGCTCTAGCTCTTATCACTTCCTTGGCCTCATCGCTGATCTTATCAAACTCGCTGAAGAATTCCTTCAAAGCATACTTGGAGTTCTTCACGAAAGTCTCGACTTCTGGAACGCCCTCCTTCCCGTAGTTCTCTAGCACCCATCTATGAATCCTTTGATATAGCTCGGGCTCGTAGATCCTTAGAATGTCGTAGACCGTTAGCATGTAGTAGGTCGCGACGTTCCCCTTCCCGATCATCCCCTTCGGGAACTTCTCCGCGATCAAGTATAGGGGCGTCCCGCTTATCCCATGCTGAGCGACCCTAGTCCTATATCCGTGATCCCATAAGGCCTGAACTATCTCCACAGTTCGCTTGATGTTTATTCCGAGCTGCGGAATCACGTTTCCCTCAGCGTCAACGGATACGCCGTGCTTGGACCCGTTGTTGATCGCGAGCCAGTGGAGATCTATCCCATTCTTCTTCATGGTCTCAACATAGTAGAGGGCTTCTGGAACTTCGGTTAGCTCGCTCTTACCTATCTCTCCGACCTCACCCTCCCTGCCGTAATCCCTATGCCCTATCCTCTCGTCGAGATGCTTGAAGAGCTCCGTTCCAACCTCGATTATCCTCTTCAACTGCTCTGGAACCGTATCCTTCGTCAGGTCGAAGAGATGTGAGGCGTCGATCGCGAAGCTGGTAAAGCCCGCCTCGACCCTTGCATCAAGCTCGCGTTTGACGTTCTCGATCTCCTCATCGGTTCCCTTCCTTATTACCACGTGGTCAGCGTGCAAGACGTAGCCGTACCAGCCGACGTTCTCCGCGGCCTTTCTCACCCTCTCGGCGAAAGCCTTCGGCGTGAGCCCAGTGTATCCTCCCTTGAGGTTCATCTCGCTGAGCGCTAGCTCCAAGATCACGACGTTCTCGCTATCCTTCGCGGCCTTCAAAACTCCTTCGATAACCTCGATCGTTACCCTTGGGTTCACGGCCAAAACGATCTCCCTCGGCGGGGTAAGCGCCTCGAACAATATTCTCCCTGGAATCGGCGGCTTAGGCTCCTCGAAAAACGCTACATGATCAGGCTTCATCAAACCTATCCTCCTGACGAACTTCATGCATAGGCAAGAAATAAATCTAACTTAATTTAAAGGCCCCCCTTATACGCCTAAGCTTCAAGGTTAATAAGCAGTTCTAGTTACCTGAGCAGAGGGAGAGCTATGGCGGCTCGAAGTGGAGGAGGGGCTTCTCAGAGGATCAGGCTTTCCCTCCTCAAGCTTAGGCTCTCGATGATAGGGGTCTGGGCTCTCATAACGGGCTTAGCAACCCTCATCCTGACAGCGGTTCTACTATACCTCGGGATGCCGATCTACGGGATCTACGGTATCCTGGGGTTCGTCGTGATCTTCCACTTCTTCCAGTGGCTAATAGGCCCCTACATAATCAACGCGATCTACAGGGTCAGAGAGCTTAAGCGAAGCGAGTATCCTTGGCTTCATGAAGCGGTCGCGAAGATCTCAGCGAGAAGCGGCTTAAGAAATCCTCCCAAGCTCATGCTGGCGGAGATAAGCCTTCCGAACGCCTTCGCCTATGGCAGCCCCCTGACTGGTAACATGGTTGCGGTGACCCGCGGCCTCTTGAGGACGCTTGACCGAGAGGAGGTTGAGGCGGTGATAGGCCATGAGCTCGGCCACCTCAGGCACAGGGACATGATCATCATGATGATGATAAGCCTAATCCCAGCGATAATCTACTACATCGGATACAGCCTCTACCTCTCAGGCTGGTTCGGAGGATATAGGGATAGGGAGGAAGGAGGCGGAGGGCTGATACTCCTGATAGGGATCCTGCTGATAGTCGTAAGCTATCTCTTCAACCTCTTCATATTCTACATGAGCAGGCTAAGAGAATACTACGCCGATTCACATGCGGCGATCTTCGTTGAGAACGGAGCTAAGAATCTCCAGAGGGGCCTCGTCAAGATCATGGTCGCGGCTGGAAGGCTTCCGAGATCCGTGAGAAAGGCGCATAACCAGCTCAAGATGTTCTTCATCTCCGACCCAGACATCGCCGTAAGAGGATACGGAGACGTGGACAGGCTGATAGAGGAGATCAAGCGCGAGAAGCCGAGCATCCTGGTCGAGCTCTTCAGCACCCATCCACATCCAGCGAAAAGGCTTAGATTCCTAGACCAGTTCATCCAAGCGTAACCTCTCCCGTATTTTTCCCTGAGCGGCTCTAGCTAGATGGTCTAGATCTTCTCAACGCTGAAAAATCTTATAAGATCTTTGGATCCTTTCAAGACGACTCGGAGATGAGCGCGATCGAGATATTAGAAGCTCAGCCTCTTCGGAGATTTCACTACCTGCTTCTGGCTCTCGCCTGCCTGGTTTATGGGCTTACCGCGATGAACGTGATGCTGATAGCGGTCGCGCTTCGAGGGATAAGCGTTGAGTGGGGTCTTGACAGGGTCGCCGCGGGTCTTCTAGCGAGCTTCGGCTATGTCGGGATGTTTCTTGGAGCTCTCTCAAGCGGATTCATAGCGGATAGGATCGGGAGAAAGCTCACCATGGTTATGATGCTCCTGATAGGATCCCTATTCACGGGATTATGCGGGCTTGCGCCCAGCTACGAGGTCATGGGAGTTCTCAGGTTCATAGCGGGATTCGGCCTAGGGGGAACCCTGCCGCTTCCAGGAGTCTACATGAGCGAGTATCCTCCAGCAAGATACAGGGGGAGGTTCGTCGGAGTAGTTGAGACCTCCTGGGTCTACGGCGCGATCCTATCCGTAATCTTCGGCTACATCCTGATACCCCAATACGGCTGGAGAACAGCATTCAACGCCGCATACATACCATTAGCCCTAATACCCTTCCTACTAGCATATCTTCCTGAATCCATCCGATTCCTCGAGCGAAAGCGCCGCGTAGACGAGATCAAAGCGATCTTCAAGAAGCTTAAACTTGTGGAAGACGTTGAGAAGCTTGAGCTAAAGCCTCAGCCTGCCCCTAGAATGAGTTTGGGAAGATTGTTTTCAGGAGGCTATCTTAAGAGAACCCTCATCCTATGGATGCTTTGGGCAACCCTAGTCTACACCTATCACGGTATATTCATCTGGCTTCCAACGATATATGTCGGACTCGGCTTCACGATGGTCAAATCCCTTGAATGGGTGCTAATAATAACCCTGATTCAGGTTCCAGGCTACTACAGCGCCGCCCTGCTACTAGACAAGGTCGGGAGAAAGCCCATCCTAACGCTCTACCTTGCGATAGCTGGAATCGCATGCCTTCTGCTCTCCACAGCCCAAGCAGTAAACTCGATCCTGCTTTACAGCTGCGTGATAAGCTTCTTCAATCTAGGCGCGTGGGCAGCTCTCTACACCTATACGCCAGAGCTCTACCCGACGGAGCTTAGAGGAACAGGGTCGGGAACCGCGGCAAGCATAGGCAGGCTCGCTGGGATCCTCGCGCCATACATCACCGGATACCTGATGGAAGTCAGCGGCGGAGAAATCTTCTATGCCTTCATGGTCTTCGCTCTAGTACACCTGCTCGCTGGAATGGTGACTGGAGTCTTCGGCGAGGAGACTAAGGGGAGAAGGCTCGAGGAGATCTCGAGGGCTGCTTAGTATGCTCTCGCGACATAGACCACGAACCTCGCATCATTCTCGCATACGATACACTTCCCCGTCGGGGTCTCAGCTATATCATATCTCTCTCCCCTAATCTCTCCCCCAGCCTCCTCCTTCAGCCTCTCAGCACACTCGACGCGGCCACACCACTCAATCCTAGCAATCCTCCTATCCCTCAAGATCTTCTTAACCTCCTCCACATTTCTCGCATCGGAGATCAGGCTCAACATCATCCGCTGGCTCTTCTCGAGGAGGTTCGTCTCGATGGATTTCATCAGCTCCTCCACCTTTTCCACAAGATCATCCAAGGAAACCTTAATCCTCTCAAGCGTATCCCTCCTAGCAACGGTAGCGGAGGCTTCAGCAACCTCTCTGGGCCCAACCTCGATCCTGATCGGAGCGCCCATAAGCTCCCAATGATAGAACTTCTCCCCAGGAGTAATGTCCTTCCTATCGTCTAGAACAGTCCTCCATCTCTCTGAGAGCATGTCCTCGATCTTCGATGCATACTCGTGGATCTGCTTCTCCTGACCCTTGAACGGTATCGGAATTATGACGACCTGAGTTGGAGCGATGACCGGGGGGAGGACGAGTCCCCTGTCATCTCCGTGCTGAGCGATCACGGCTGCGAGAGCCCTGCTGAACCCGAAGCCGTAGCAAGTCTGATATGCTATCCCTCGGCTTCCATCCTTCTTCTCAAACTCTATCTCATAGGCTTTGGCGAAGTTTCTTCCCAAGTTGTGTATCGTCGCGACCTGATTCACCTTCCCATCCGGGTTCCACGCGTCGAAGGCGATCGAGTAAACGGCTCCAGCGAACTTATCGAAGTCCGGCCTCTTAAGCGTCATGTAGCCTATTCCAAGCCTTTTCAAGACCTTCTGATAGATTTCCAACGCTTCCCTGACCTGCCTCTC
>CAYXHS010000058.1:0-6851 GCA_964465105.1 uncultured Nitrososphaeria archaeon | reverse complement strand
GTTCCCTTCGTCACGCTCAGCGGCTCGGAGATCTACTCCTCGGAGCTTAAGAAGACGGAGATCTTGACCCAGGCGATGAGGAAGGCGATAGGGGTTAGGCTTAGGGAGAGGAGGAGGGTCTATGAGGGAGAGGTCGTTCAGCTCGACATCAAGACCCGAAGACACCCCTACAACCCCTATCAGGAGATTCCAGACCACGTCGTTATAGGGCTCGCGACGAAAGACGATAAGAGGGTCTTCAGGGCTGGAGCAACCATAGCGTCATACCTTCTCTCCCAAGGAATCTCGGTCGGAGACGTGATAACGATAGATGCTGAAACTGGGAGAGTTACCAGGGTTGGGAGATCGGAGGAGGCTGCGGAAAAATATGATCTAGCAGCTTTAGATGAGAGGCCCGTCCCGCGGCCAGGCGGCCCAGTCGAGAAGGAAAAGGAATTCGTTTACGTCCTGACGCTTCACGACCTCGATCAGCTTCACAGCCAGTCGAGAGGCGGAGGCCTGTTCAGCCTTCTCTTCGGAGCGCCGCCCACTAGGGAAGTCGATAACGAGATTAGGAGAGAGGTCGATGACCTCGTGAAGAAGAGGGTTGAGGAAGGAACTGGCGAGATAATTCCAGGAGTCCTCTTCATCGATGAGGTCCACCTACTTGATATCGAAGCCTTCTCATTCCTGAACGCCGCGATGGAGAGCGAGCTCGCCCCGATAATGATGTTCGCGAGCAACCGAGGGATAACGAAGGTTAGGGGAACCGAGTTTACTTCGCCTCATGGAATTCCCCTCGACCTCTTGGATAGGATGCTGATCATAACCACCAGGCCTTACACGAGAGATGAGGTGAGGAAGATATTGGAGATAAGGGCGGCTGAGGAGAAGGTTAAGCTCAGCGAGAAGGCTCTCGAGAAGCTTACAGACATAGGGGAGCAGAGGACCTTGAGATATGCCGTCCAGCTCCTAACTCCGAGTCACATAATAGCCAAGGAGGATGGAAGGAGCGAGATCATGCCTGAAGACGTTGAGAGAGCTGTCAAGCTGTTCAGCGATGTAAGCAGATCGGTCGAAGAGCTTGAACGCTGGAAAGAGAAATACCTTTATTAAGTAAGATATCAAAAGCATTCGGAAGATATTTCACCAAATATTCTTCGCGTAAAACTTCAGATCCTGAAAGCTACAATTTTTAACTTGAAGCCAGCCATCAGAATAACTTAAGCGAGGATGGTCTACATCAAGAGGCTGACGATCCAGGGGTTCAAGTCATTCGGCTCCAAGCGTATCTCTCTCGAGCTTGAGAAGGGGCTCGTGGTCATCACGGGACCTAATGGAGGGGGCAAATCGAACGTAATCGATGCTATCAGGTTCGCGCTCGGCGAGCTTAGCGCCCACAATCTCAGAGTGGGGAGGATGGCTGAGCTAGTTCATGATGATCCATCCGTGAGCTGGGCTCGAATCGCCATAACCCTGGAAAACTCTGACAGGGTGCTTCCAATAGACTCAAACGAGGTTACAATATCTAGGAAGATCACGAGAAGCGGGGAGAGCGAGTATCATGTTAACGGGAGGCAGGTGTCCAGAAACGAGCTTCTAACCCTCCTCTCGATGGCGAACATCAAGCCCTCAGGCTTCAACATAGTTCCGCAGGGATCCGTAGTCGAGATCGCGGAGAAGAGCGGGTCGGAGCTCAGGAAGATGCTGGAAGAGGTCGCGGGGATAAGCGATTACGAGAAGAAGAAAGCTGAGGCTGAGGAGCAGCTCGCGATCGCGGAGAAGAACCTAGCCATAGCGAAGGCGGGCACGAAGGAGGTTAAGGCCAGGGTCAAGCAGCTTGAAAGGGAGAGGAACCAAGCTTTCAGGAGAAAGCTCGCTGAAGGATTCCTCAAGTCGATCGAGCTTCTCAAGCTCAGGAAGAGCATAGGTGGGATCGAGGAAGAGCTGAGAGAGGTGGATAGCCAGCTCATAAGAGTTGAAAACGAGCTGAAGATCCTCGAAGAGAAGAAAGAGGCTCTCATCAGGGAGAGAGACGACCTAAATGATTTAATCAAAAGACTAAACGAGAAGATAAACCACGTTAATGAGAGAATCTCAGCCTTAGACCTGCTGAGAAAATCTGGCGAAGCTAAGATAAGCGACCTGAGGGTTAAGATCTCAGCCCTCCAGGAAAGATGTGAGAGGCTCAGAAAGGAAAAGGGGTATATGAAAAAGGCCCTCGAGAACGCGGAGGAGAGGCTGAAAGATCTCGAGCTGAGAAGAGCGAGCCAATTGGAGCAGCTTGAGAGGCTGAGAAAAGGGATCGAGGCCATGAAGGATATCAAGGAGGAGAAGCTGAGAGAGCTTAAGGAGGCTGAGGAAAGTTATCGGGCTCTGAGAGAGGAAGTCGAGGAGAATGTGAGGAAGCTTCAGGAAAAAAGAATCGAGCTCGAGACCGAGATCGCCAAGATCCTGGCTCGAAGGAAGACGGTTGAGAGGGAGATTGGAAAGATCTCATCTGAGGTCGGAAACCTCGAGAAAGTTGAGAAGAATTGGCTATATGAGGTGTTCAGGCTTAGGAAGCTCATCGAAGAAGCTGCCACGAAGCGCGCGGAAATCGAGGAAAGATTGAAGGAGCTTAGGAATCTGAGAGAGGATCATCAGCATAGGCTGGAGTCAGCTGAAGAGCTCGAGCAGAAGCTTTCCTCAATCTTAGAGAGGCTGGCGTCAACTGGGATCCTCAAGTTAGAGAACGATTCTAGGAAGATTTTGGAGGGAATTCGAGAGGCTGGGATCACGGGTGTTAAGGGATTTCTGAAGGATGCGATAATCGCCGATGGGAAGACCCTGAGGCTCCTGGAGTCGGCTTCAGGGGGATGGATGAAGGCTCTCGTGGTCGAGAACCTCGCCCTCGGGATCGAGCTCGCCAAGACTTTCAGCAAACTCGGCTTCAAGCTCAAAATACTCCCCCTAGACGCCGCATCAAACTCTTCCAGAAAGCTCAAGGTCAATGGGATCTCGTATAGGTGGAAGTGGGCTGAGAAGGCTTTAAGCTATGTTCTCAAGGATGCTGAGTTTTCGTCAAAGCTAAAGTTTCCAACCGATAAGAAGATCGTGCTCGACGACGTCATACTTCACCCAGACCTGAGGATTGAGACAATATCCTTAGATAAGTCGTCTCTGAGCGAGCTGGCGTCGAGGGAATATGAGAATGCTCTCGAGGTCTTGGAGGGGCTGAGGAAGAAGCTGAAAAACCTGAAGGAGGAGCTCAGGAAGATCGAGGGCGAGCTTCAGCCTTTAGAGCGCGAGCGAGCGAGAATAGAGATCGAGATGAGCAAGCTTGAGGAAAGGCTGAAAAGACATCAGATCCAAGTCTCTGAGACGCTGATAAGCGAGCTGAGCAAGAGGATCGAGCTTGAGAGACTATACGTTGAGAGGCAGGAGATCGAGCGGAAGCTGAAGGAGAAGCAGGAGAAGCTGAGGATCATTCCAAAGCCTGAGTTCGATGAAGAAAGGTTGAAGGAAGTTGAGCAGGAACTCCTAGAAAGGAGGAAGGCATACGAGGAGGCGAGGCTGAAGTTCTCGGAGCTTGAGCTCAAGCTGACCGACATCGAAGACAAGATCAAAGAAGAGGAGAGAGAGCTTCAGCGATTAAAGAGGGAGGCTGAGGATCTCATGGAGAGAATGAGCTCTGCTGAAAGAGAATATGTGGACTCTTTAAAGGATATCAAAGAAGCATCTCATCTGGCTAGAGCTTTGAACCGCGAGATCGCCGAAGCCGTTTACGGCATCACGAGGCTTAGTGAGCTTAGAGCTGAGGAAGAAAAGAAGCTTAGAGAACGTCTGAAGAGAATCGATGAGATAGCCGATGAGTTGAACTCGATCGGAGAGGAGGAGAGGAAGCTGGCTGACGTGAAGTCCTCACTTCAAGTTAGGAGAGCTCAGCTCGAGATCCAGCTCAGCAACCTGAAGGAGAAGCTTTCAGAGATAGGGGAGCCTCCCTTCTCCCTTCCAGAAGCAGATGAGGCTAAGCTCGAGGGGCTTAAACAAAGACTTGAAGAGGAGCTGAAGGAGCTTGAGATGATCAATCAGCTTGCTCCAGCCCAATATGAGGAACTTGTCTGGAACTATAAGCTCAGATCCTCCAGGATCGCTGAGCTTGAGGCTGAGAGGCAGGAGATCCTGAGGTTCATAGAGTGGGTCGAGGGGGAGAAGAGGAGAATATTCATGGAGACCTTTAACAGGGTCGCGGAGACCTTCGAGGAGTATTTCAGTAAGCTGACTGGAGGTAGGGGTTGGTTGAGGATCGAGAATCCAGATAACCCGTTCGAGGGAGGGGTTGAGATGATCCTAGCGTTTCCTGGGAAGCAGCCTCGAAGCGCGAGGTCCGCCAGCGGAGGAGAGAAATCTGTCGCGGCCGTGGCCTTTCTGCTCGCGTTGCAGGGATTGACCCCTGCCGAATTCTATGTCTTCGATGAGGTCGATGCTCACATGGACTTGCAGTATAGCCGAAGGCTTGCGGAGCTCTTCAAGGAGATGGCTAGGAGAACCCAGATAATCGTGATAAGCTTGAAGGATGTTGTCGTCGAGAAGGCCGACCAGGTGGTCGGGGTGTATAACGTCGGCGGAGCGTCCAAGCTCGTTAAAACCAAGCTTGAGGAGGTGATAAGAAGTGGCTGAGAAGACGATTACGATATGGAGCGATCCGAGGTGGAGGATCCTATTCGACGTTACGAAGCTTAATCGCGTGAAGCCCTGGCAGATAAGGCTCGTCGAGATGATAAGGGCGCTGATGGAAGAGCTCGAGAGAAGAAGCCTCCTCGATCTAGGCTCATGCGGGGTTGCAGCATGTTCCGCCGCCACGATCCACAGGATGAAGACGGAGCTTCTGCTGAAAGCTGATAGACCCAGGATCGAAGATGGCGGGAGAGAAAGAGAGGTTCTGGTCGTCCCGCCTCCAGTAGATCTACCCTGCATGCCCGAGTTCATGGTCGTCACCGTGAATGAGCTCATCCGAGCCTTGAAGGAGATCTTCTCGAAGGCTAATCGGAAGAATGATGGCGGAGAGGAAGAGAAAGCACTCCTAGCCGTGTTTGACGTTAAGATTGACGAGTTCTTGGTGAAGCTTGAGGAAAGGCTTGAAGAGTTTCTAGATGGGCTTCGGAGAATATTCGGGGACAAGGAGATAATAGGGTTAAACGAGGTGTTCGAAGGAGTGGATAAGCTCGAGGCCGCGAGGAGATTCATACTGCTTTTATTCGCAGCGGCCAGAGGAGTTGTCGAGCTTATAGAGGATGATGAGTTTAAGCTGATAGCGGTGAAATGGAATGGTGGATCCGGAGGAGTTAAAGGCGAGAATTGAGGCGATCCTCTACTCCGCTGGAAAACCCATTCCCCTAAACATGATAATGAGAATCTGCGAGACTAGGTCGAAGAAGCTGGTTCTCAGCGCGATCGAGGAGCTGAAGAAGCATTATCAGGAGAACTCCCGAGCCCTTGAGCTGGTAGAGCTTCCAGGAGGCCGATACTATCTTAAGCTAAGGAGGGAGTATATGGAGCTGGTTAGGAAGATCTTGAGAAAACCTCTTCTCAGCAGGGGGGTCATGAGAACCTTATCCTTCATAGCCTATCATCAGCCCATCGAGCAGAGCAAGGTCGCAGAAGCCAGGGGAGGATCAGCATACAAGCATGTCAAGATTCTCTTGGAGAAAGGGTTGATCGAGGCTGAGAAATCTGGGAGAACCCTCATCCTGAAAACCACGCCCCTCTTCGCTGAGCTCTATGGAATCGAGAATGATCCGAAGCTGATAAAGAGGAAGCTAAGAGAAGAATTGAAGAGCATGGGAGAGGATCGGAGGAGGGGTTAATATCGCTTTAACATCATGAGAGCCCATACGCTGATAAGAGATAGCGCGAAGACCTCTAGAGATCCGATAGATGGCCAAGGGATGAAAGCCGCTCCCATGAACCCTATCATCGAGAGGAGCGTGAAGGTTAGACCGAACCTCATTTCTCCGAGGGAGATCAGAGCCGCGCCGAAGGCCAGGATCGAGAACCCTGCGAGGATGAAGAACTCAAGAGAGACGAATAGGTGAGGATAAGTTCCTTCGGGGAAGATTCCTATCAGTATGAGGTGGAGTGCTGAGAAAAGGAAGATAGAGGAGGCAAGAACTTCAAGCCTACTTTTCGATGCCCAGATCAGATACATGGAGTATAGGGTTGCGAGGATTCCCGCCACCGTTATCCCGAGATTGAATATCCACGCGTTCTTCACTCCTATGGCTCCTAAATCGCTTAAAGCGTTTCTAGCTAAAGAGAACCAGGGGTTAAGGGCTGCTGAGACGATTATGGTGAGCCATCCTATGGCCAGAGCCAATATCCCAAGATACCTGAGAGAAGATGAAACCCTCTTTCTCATAATCGGAGCCAAGCCGCTACTGCCTTCTCCTCGACACGCCTACAGCCGTGCCGAATCTTCCAGTAGTCCTCGTCCTCTGGCCGCGGACCTTAAGCCCGAGCGAGTGCCTGATCCCCCTCCAAGATTTTATCCTCATCTCCCGCTGGATGTCCTCCCTGATCGCATAGACGAGGTCTGAGCCATAGAGCTGAAGGTCTTTTCCTGTAACAGGATCCTTTCTCCGATTAAGCATCCAAGCTGGAATACCGTGGCCCAGAGGGTCTTTAGCGACCTCCTCAAGCCTCTTAAGCTCCTCCTCGCTCAGAAATCCGAGCCTCTTCTCGGCATCGACCCCCGCGACCCTGGAGATCGCGTATCCAAGCATCACCCCTATTCCCCTAACCGCCGCCAGGGCATAGGGAACCTTTAGAGATCCATCTAGGTCTGTGCCGAGAAACCTTACTATCGGCCTGAACTCTTGAGCTGAGACTTC
>CAYXHS010000057.1:0-7307 GCA_964465105.1 uncultured Nitrososphaeria archaeon | reverse complement strand
CTCTCTCTCCTTCGTGTTCCCATCCATACTCGTGCTGTTCACGAGCTTGGGGATAGATCAATCCATAATCAAGTATCTGTCTGAGTACGCTTCAAAGAAGATGTACATGAGAATTCGAGAGCTATTCCAAGTTTCGCTTCTATTCAAGCTAGGTCTCGGCTTAGCCGCCACCACGCTCCTTTACTGCTCATCAGATATGCTCGCTTCGCTCGTCCTGCAGAGACCCTACATCGGAGCCTTACTCAAGCTCTCATCGCTGCTCGTATTGTTTCAAACCCTTTACACCCTGTCCTCCAGCCTGTTCATAGGCTTGGGAAGAGCTTCCCTCGCCGGAGCCATAGCAACTCTCCAAGCAGTGGTTAAAGTCTCCGCTATCATCCTCCTACTAATCCTAGGCCTCGGGCTCTGGGGCGCCGTTTTCGGCCACGTCTTCGGATTTCTGATCGCCGCGATCGCAGGGTTGGTTGCGGGATTTTTCTTAACTCGTATTCGATCTGACAACGATTTCGATGGGTCGGCTAGCTCTAAGGCTGCGCTGATAAAGCCTTTGATAGTGTATGGTCTTCCGCTTTACGCTTCGACGATACTGACCGTGATTTCCTCTCAATACGTGAACATCGTGTTGGCGAACTTCGCCTCAAACGTCGAGATAGGCTCCTATGCGGTGGCAATGAACCTCTCCAGCATCATAATGCTGGTAATCATGCCGATAGCCACCGTCCTATATCCCTCCTTCTCCAGGGTAGAGGTAATCGAGGAGAGTAGCTTACCTAGAGTCTTCGAGCTGGCGGTCAGGTACTCGATCCTGCTGGTAGCTCCGACATCCCTGTTCGTCTCAGCGTTCTCCAAGGAGCTCGTGGACGTGATCTACGGCGAGGGCTTCGAGCTCGCTTCATCATATCTATCGCTCTACGCTTTGCTCTATCTAGCTTACCCGCTTCTCTCGGTAGCAGTCAGCTACTTCAATGGGACGGGATTGCCTAAGAAGACTTTCCTGGCCAATCTCTTGATATTCTCTTTCATTCTAGCTGCGTCACCCATGCTCGCGGTCGCCTTCAAGGTTATGGGCGTGGTCGCGGCGGTTGTGCTCGCAAACCTAGTGGGCATACTTTACGCGACGTTTTTCGTGGTAAGGAAGCAGGGAATAACCCTTAGGGGTAGGCAGCTCGTCAGAATATATTTGAGCGCCCTCTCCTCAATCCTCTTAACCATACTGATCATCAGGGAGCTTCACTTGGGCGGAATTCTCGCATTGCTGCTTGGAGGAATGATCTTCCTATTCCTTTACTTAACCTTGACGGCGGCCTTGAACGCTCTCGACGAGATCGATTACCTCAATCTCAGGAGGATGCTCGGAGGATTAGCCCTCGTTGGAAGGCTCGCAATACTCGCTCTCAATTACATGGAGTTCCTGAATAAGCACGTGAAGCTTTTCAGGAGATGAATTTCCCTTATCCCTCTAGATAAAAAGGCTTAAAATCCGCACCTTATTGTGAATCTTTGGAAGCGTTCGATGAAGAGGCTTCTAGCCTATGTGATGTTGATGGTCATAGCCTTATCGATGCTAGATATATCTCTGTGCTCTGAAAACTCCCTGGTTCGCTCGATAAGAGAGGTGTATTCGAAGCTCGTGGAAGCGGAAAAGAAAGGAGCGGATGTCAGAGAAGCCGCGCTTAAGCTTGAGAGAGCCTTGGAGCTGGTGAGGGCTGCTGAAGAAAACCCCGATAAGAGAGACGTTCTCCTATCCGAGGCGAGAAGGCTCGTCGACGAGGTTAATTCGAGCATACCTTCCCTCATAGAGAAGGGTGAAAGAGAAGCGTTCCTGAGAAACGTAGTGATAGCCTCCGCGATCTCGTTGGTGACAGTCTCTGCTGGCATAACCTACTATTATGGACCTAGAGTGTTTTGGGGGATCTGGCTGAAGCTTAGATCACGCTGGATCGTCGAGGTCTTGAAAGAGCATGAGAAAGAGGTGAAGAAGGGTGATAGACGAAGAGGTTAAAGCCGTCGTGCTAGCGATAGTAATAGTGGCCGGAGTATTCTCTATCGCCCAGCTCATCTCCTCAGGCAGGGTCGTCGAGCCCTTCTCCGCGCTTGGGCTTCTAGGACCTAAGATGAAGATAGGGGATTATCCGAAAAACGTCTTGGTGAATCAGACGATCAACCTATACCTTTTCGTGGACAATCATGAGGGCCGCGTCATGTATTACGTGATATACGCAAAGCTTGGGAATAAGTCGACGGTGATCAACGAGAATGTATCAGCTAATGCGCCTATCCTCGAAACCTATGAGGTCATCCTCCCACATGGAGAAAACACGACAATTCCAGTTAGCCTTAAGATCCCAAAGCCTTATAGGAACGCTAGGCTGATATTCGAGATGTGGGTATACGATCCTGAAAAAGATGAGCTAAGCTATCACGGCAGGTGGGTTCAACTATGGCTAAACGTAACGGCCCCGCCAGCCCCATGAAGCTTGAGAAGCCTCTCAAGTCTATTCTCAGGATGACTCAGAAAAATGAAGGGATGACTTTGGGCGAGCTGGTTGAGCATGCATCAGATAGGCTAAAGGTTGAGCGCCATGAAGCCGCCAGGCTTCTTTACAGGCTTAAAGAGCTCGGCTATCTCCGATTTGTGGATCCCGACCCGCCTCAGTCGATCCTAAGATACTTTTTCAGCAGTTATGTGATCTGGTTCTGGCTCCTTGTGGCCGCGGTCGCGGCAACCTCGCTTCTAATCTACGTTACTCCTAAGGCTCCTCCATTCATCTATCTCAGATACCTCTTCGGATCTCTCTTCGTCCTATACCTCCCTGGAGCATCCCTGATCGAGCTACTTTACCCAAAGCCTTCAGACCTCTCACAGCTCGAGAGACTCGCCCTATCGATAGGATTAAGCTTAGCCCTAGTCCCTCTCGTGGGCCTGCTACTCAATTATACTCCATGGGGCATCCGACTAGACCCCATCTTCGTCTCCCTTTCTCTTCTCACCTTGGGGCTGGCTGCTGGAGCCGTCGCGAGAAAATATTCGCTTCTTAGGCTGGAGCTTGCCTCCCGAACTTCTGCAGGGGGATGAGGGCTTGGAGAAGCTTTACTTATTCGCCGTCGGCTTGCTGGCGTTCTCCATCCCCTTCACCGCAGTCTCCTTCCTAGTAGTGGCGAGCATACCCTTAACGGCTTTAGGAATTGGGCTCATGATCCTCGCATCATCGATCCTGCTGACGCCAATTCGAAGCCTTCCACCACAAGCGGTTAGAGCCATGCTCGAGGGCTCCGTCTCAAGCTTGGAAGCGATCTTAGAAGAGTTCGGAATCTCGCGAAGAGGCTACTATGTTCGCGCACCAGATGGCCGCATCTACCTTTATGTTCCGATTAACGAGGATTCTGGACCTCCGGCTGGAGCGGGTGAGCCTTCTGGACTGGTCTACAGAGAGGGTTCTCTGAGCTATCTGGTCCTCGTTCCTCCTGCTGCCGAGCTCGTGAAGACCCCCGAGCTATCAGCGATGAGTTTCGAATCTGCTGTAAGTTACGTGTTGGTTGACCTGATGGAGGTTACGGACTCTGTAGAGGTCGTGACCGACGGCTTCATAACCCTGAGGCTTAAGGGGGTTAAGTCTCATGTATCTGCTAGCAGGTTTAAGGAGGTCTTCGGGTCTCTCGAGGCGAGCATCGCGGCGTGCATAGCCGCCAACCTGATTGGAGTGACGAGGGTCGTGGACGAGCTCGAGGAAGGAGATGATAAGGTGATGGTTTTGGAGGTTTGGGAGCGATGAACAAGAACCTGATGTCCAACCTGGTTTTAGGCGCGTTGATTTTCTTGACCGTAGCCATTCTTGGGGGCCTTGGGGAGATAAGGCTTGACGCATACCTGAGCATGTTCACCCTAGAATACTTCATCGTGTTGGCGGTGCTGAGACCTAGGCGGAGGACTAAAGACTTTCTGGCCTTCGTCCTCCTAGCGATCTTCTTCATCATAGTCGGAGTCAGGGTCGCGGAGATCCTCCTGACATGAACAAGCTAGTTCTACTCCTGATGATAGCGCTCATATCTAGCTCAATTATAGTCCCAAATCTGCCGAGACATCTAGACCCCCAGCAGGTCGAGCCAGAGCTTCCATCCAAGCTTGGACTGCTGACGCTCTATGGGTCAGTGATAGATTCTGCGGTTGTCGGAGACTTTATTGGGGCCTCGGAGGCGATGGAGGATTTGCTCAAGATTTACGTCCCAGAGAACCTTAGATACATTTACGACCGGTTTAACGAGCTGCTTGATAGAGAGCTGCAGAAGCTTAACGAGACAAATGTCCAGCTAAACGAATGCGAAAGCGAGCTTTCCGAAGGGTTGCTGGAGGATGCTGAAGAGCGCTTGGAGAAGGCTGGGAGAGCGCTTGCTGAGGCCGAGATAATTCAGCAGGAGCTTGAAGATTCCTCGAGAGAGGTCGCGAGAACCTTTGGGATTCCATTTTCCCAGCTATCTGAACGGGTGGGTAAGCTAAGAGAATTGATCAAGTCTTATCGCGAAAGATTATCGCTTCTTTCAGCGGAGCTTGGAAGACTTCGTGAGGCTAAAATCTCAGATACGAGGCTTATGATCTGGGCTAACTGCTCTGAGGTCTTGATAGGATCGGGGATAAGGATCGAAGGATTCCTCCTTGATGAATATGGAAACCCTCTCGAGGGCAGGGCGATCTCGATCTACGCTGAAAGAAAGAAGGTTAAGGAGCTTCTCACCAGAGAGGACGGAGGCTTTGAGATGGTAGTCACAGCCCCTCAAGTCTATAAGCCTGAGGTTGAACTTTTCGCGGAATACGTCCCAAGTGGAGCTGACGTTGGCAGGTTCAGAGCTTCTAGATCCAACGTCATAGTCTTGAAGCTGATATACGAAATTCCAGAGATAGAAGCTTCAATCAACACGACAAAACTACTTCCGCTCGAGGCTTTTGAAATCTTCGGCCAAGTTAAAACTCTCAGCGGTCGGCTTCCCGATAAAATTTACTTGAGCGCTTTCGGAAACACGATCTCAACCGAAATCTCTGAGGACGGAATTTTCAAACTAGCTTTGAGAGTTCCGAGGTCAGCTTCAACAGGATCTCATGAGCTGATACTATATACGAGACCGAGCGGGATGCTGGCTCCAGCACGTGAGGTCCTTGAACTCGAGGTCTATAGGCTGCCCGTGCGGCTTGAGGTTGAGGCTCCGAAGATCGCCCTAAGCGGTACGAGTATAAGTCTGAGAGTTAGGGTATTGGCTGAAGGAAATTCCAGCGGAGAGGTCATGTTGAGGTCGTTTGGCAGCTCATCCTCGATCCCTGCTAGAAGTGGGGTTCTTCTCTTGAACCTGACTGCGCCGCTAACCGCTTTCAGCGGAGTAGAGCTGGTGAAACTGACCTTTAATCCG
Organism: uncultured Nitrososphaeria archaeon; assembly: GCA_964465105.1. Taxonomy (GTDB): domain Archaea; phylum Thermoproteota; class Nitrososphaeria_A; order Caldarchaeales; family Wolframiiraptoraceae; genus Wolframiiraptor. The sequence continues at coordinate 1,910 of CAYXHS010000057.1, read as the reverse complement.
AAGTCTCCGATCTATGAAAGCTCATCGGCTCAGGTTGAGATCTTGATCTTGAACCCGCTGACGGCCTTAGTGCCTATAGCCGCCGCCCTTTACCTCATGAGAATCGGCTTTAGAGGACTTTCAAGCATGAGAAGAATAGCTCTGGAGGAGGGTGAAGTCGAGGCGATTAAGAAAATCGAGGGGAGAGCCGTTCGCCGTGCGCCCGAGGGAATTCTGAGAATCTACTTGGAGGCTGTTAGGCTGGTTGAGGAGCTGATTGGAGTGAGAAGGAGGTCGAGTGAAACGATAAGGGAGTTTCTCGAGAGGGTTTCCGAAAGGCTGGGAGAGGGAGCTCTCGCTTTCGAGGAGCTCAGCTACATGGCTGAGGCAGCGATCTACGGCGAGGTGGAGCCTGATCTAGATCTCGCGAGACACCTGCTTGAGGCGATCAGGGGGTTGGGACATGAGATCTAGCTTGATTATGGGCATAGCCGCGGCGGTGGTCGCGATTCTCTTGACGATCTACTTCATCCCGCCGATCGACGACTTCAGCCCCGATAACCCAGGCTGGAACGGGCTATCAAAGCTCTCATCGGAGCTTCGGCTTCATCCCATCAGCGACATAATTCAGGAAAATCTGCTTTCAAATCCATCGAACACCACCCTCCTGATCATCGGACCCGAGAAGAACTTCACGGAATCTGAAGCTTTCGTCATTAAGCGTTTCCTAGAGTCTGGCGGATTGGTGATCTTGGCAGATGATTTCGGGAGCGGGAACAGCCTTTTGGAGCTACTAGGCTTAAGCCCTCGCTTTAACGGTAGCCTTCTCGTAGACCCGCTTTTCAAGGATCGGAACATGAGGCTTCCTAAGATCAGGATGCTAGCTCCAGAAATGGAAGAGGCTGGAATAGATGAGCTTCTTCTCAACTACGCGACCGTGATAGATGGATGCTCCAAGCCTCTCGCTCTCAGCAGCTCTTACAGCTTCTTAGACGTGAATCTCAATGGGGTTTGGGATGTGGGAGAGCCTAGGGGTCCCTTGACAGTTGCGTGCATGCTGGATGTGGGCGATGGACGGCTCCTGCTTATATCAGATTCAAGTATGGCCATAAACTCGATGCTTAGGCTGAGCGACAACATGCTTTTCCTGAAGATGCTTGCTGAGGATCGAAAAATAGTTCTAGATGGATCGCATTGGGTTCCAAGTAATCTCGCTCTCGCGAAGAGCTTGTTAAGGTCTTTGGTTGGCTTCCTCTCCGCGCCTGAGGTCAGGTATTCGATTCTCGCGGCGGTAGTGCTGACCGTAATGAGGTATAGGTGGCCTAGAAAGGCTGCTGAGAGTGAGGTTGAAAGGGTTTTAATTCGGAATCCTACATGGGATAGGGAGGTTCTGGTTAGGCTGGAGAGGGAGATGAGAGGTGAGCGCTAGATCCCTCCTGAAGCGGATAGCCGCAGAGGTCTCGAGGCACATAGTCGGGATGAGAGACGTGATCAACCTCATGCTCGTAGCCATGCTCACCGAGGGCCACATCCTGCTCGAAGGGCCTCCTGGAACAGGTAAAACCTTGCTCGCGAAGACCTTCGCTCAGGCGATAGGAGGCACCTTCAAGAGGATTCAGATGACCCCAGATCTCATGCCAGCCGACATAATCGGAACCACGTATTACGATGTGGGATCCGGGTCTTGGAGCTTGAGGAGAGGGCCGATCTTCGCGAACGTCGTTCTGGTTGATGAGCTGAATCGGGCGACTCCTAAAGCTCAGTCAGCTCTCCTAGAGGCCATGCAGGAGATGCAGGTGAGCATAGAGGGCTCCACCTTGAGGCTTCCGAGACCATTTCTCGTGATCGCGACCCAATTACCCTATGGAGGCGAGGGGACATATCCCCTAACGGACGTCCAGCTAGATAGGTTCGGTTACAGCGTGAACATA
>CAYXHS010000056.1:0-7445 GCA_964465105.1 uncultured Nitrososphaeria archaeon | reverse complement strand
CTAGGTCTGTGCCGAGAAACCTTACTATCGGCCTGAACTCTTGAGCTGAGACTTCAGCCATCTCTTTTCGATAGCTTTAGCCGTTCTAATAAATGTTAGTTGAGGGTCATGGAGCCGAGCTTTCCTAAGAAAACTTATATGTGGGTCTCTTAGGATAGAGTTTGAGAAAAATGATTACGGGTGTAGAATGGATTGTGGTCGCAATAGTCTTGGTGGTTCTGCTCCTATGGGGGCCATCCCAGCTGCCTAAGATCGCTAGGGCTTTTGGAGAGGCGAAGAAGGAGTTCCAGAAAGCAACTAAGGAAGTTAAGGAAGTGAGGGAGGAGGTAAGGGAGGCAGTTCAGCCCATCACTGAGACTGTGTCTGAAGCTACCTCGGAGCTGAAGAAGATAGATGACAAGCTTTTGGAAGTGGCTAAGGAACTAGGTATAAGCACGGAGGGCAAAACCAGAGACCAGATAGCGGAAGAGATCTTGAAGCTTACGAAGAAGAAGTAGAAAAAGAAGTAGACCGCTGACCCGATTTAAGGTCTTTAACCCCCTTCAGCAGTCCGTTTCAATAGATGATCTTTCTTTTTAGGAAGTTGAAGGTCTGAGAGGTAGGGATTTTTAGGTGAGATGATGTTCTGTGTTTCAGGATACTCGGAGGCGGAGGGATGACGCCATCGGAGAAGCCTAGAGACATGAAGGAGATGACCCTGCTCGAGCATTTGATGGAGCTTAGGGACAGGCTTAAGGTCTGCTTGATAACGGTCGGCGTAATGACCATGATAATGCTGGTATTCCCAGCTCAGATATACTCTCCATGGGAGATCTTAGGAGGATTGTATAAGCCTGTCGTTTCTCTAGTGCTTGACCAGCTTAGAGCCATGGTCATGCCTGAGGTCATGCAGCTGATAGGGGAAAAGATCACCGCGCCCCTCGAGATCTATTTCATAGCGTCTCTCGTCTTCGGCCTGGCCTTCAGCAGCCCCGTCATCGGATATGAGATCTTCAAGTATGTTGATCCCGCCCTCTATCCTCATGAGAGAAGGATGATATACCCGTTTCTCGCGGCGTTCCTCGGGTTATTTTTAGCAGGATTGATGTTCGGCTTATACATCATAACCCCCTTCACCTTCAAGGCGATGCTCATCTTCTTCGAGCTTGTCGGAGCTCAGCCGATAATCACGATAATGGACTTCTACATGACCGTCCTGATAGTGACCCTCGCAACCGGAGTGGTTTTCACGACCCCAACGATACTCGTCCTGCTCGTTAGGGTAGGCTTGCTGAGCACCGGAGCCATCGAGAGGAATAGAAGGTGGATCTATGGAGCCATGTACATCGTGGCAGCGATAATAACTCCGGATGGAGGAATGTTCACAAACCTGATACTTCTAGGCGTCTTCGTCGCGCTGCTCGAAGGAGGGATCCTCGTGGCGAAGAGATATGAGAGGCGGAGGGAGCAAGAGGTGGTTGAAGAAGCTCCGAAGGTCGATAAGTGCAAGTTCTGCGGAAAGCCTCTAGACGGGAAGATCTTCTGCCCCCACTGCGGGAAATCTCAGGTCTAGCCTAAAGAGGAGGTCTTTCTCATCAGGCTTCTTATGGTCCCGCTTACGGCGAGCACCCTGAAAGCTGTTTCATTTCCATTTAGCTCTCTGATCGAGGCCGCCGCCAATATGGTCTTGGGCAGAGATCCTAGCGTGCATCTAACTATGATGAGACCCTTATCCTGGTAACCTCTGATGAGTTTAAGGTCTGCGGATGCTAAGCCCAGTTTCCCGAAGAGCTCCTCATATGAGGAGGTTAAGGCTTTCATCATCTTGCTTGGAGGCTGCTTCGGCTCAGAGACTATCGCCAGATACCTCTTCTTGACCCTCTTCGCCAAGCTTCACCACCCCTCTAACAACGTAACGCTTTGAAAGCTTGAGAAGGTTTCTCTCGAGGATACTCCTAGGCGTCTTCGAGACCGAGTCTAATGCCTTCTCTTGGGGATAACCTAAAACCCATGGAAGCGAGGCGAGCTCCCTAGGGCCTCTAAGCTCCAGGGAGTTTGAAGCAGCAGAGGATACTATTAGCTCCGTTCTTCTCCCAAGTATCTCAACGAGCCTGAGAGCGGTTTCCAAGAAAGCCTGCTTGTCGGAGAGGTATTGGCTGAAGGGAAGCTCCACGCAGTTCTTGATCGTCGCGGCCACCCCCTTGTCGAACCTGAACCTGGGCTTTGGAGGGATTACCAGGCTATCTACTCTGGAGTCTCTGGCGGCGACGAGGGCGACCTCAAGATTCTCACAGAGAACCGTTATCACCTCGAACTTTCCACGATTACTCCTCAAGGCTCTCAAAAGATCTTTCCTGCTCCCAGGAGCTATCACGAGCTTTCTATGCACGTTTATGCCGAGCTCCTCACCGACCCTCTTGAGATCCTCGACCCTCTCCAGGAGACCTTCTCCGAGCTCTATTACCGCGTCCGAGAAGCCGAGTCTTTTCAGAGATCTCAAGAGCTCTAGCGAGGATTCGTAGTCCTCTCCCTTAACCCAGAAGTCTACATACTTCCTCATGGCGCATCTCAAGCTTCCAGCTCTTGAAGCTTCTTCTCCAACCGTCCTCTCATGGAGTCCAGGTTTCCCCTGATCTCAACTATCACCCTTATCGGATCTTTATCGGATTGCTTTATCCTGCCTCGGAAGGCTTCCTGCTTATCCAGCCTCACGAAGATCTTGCCTCCATGCTTCCCCCTTTTAGCTCTCTCCCGCCAAAGCTCATCGCGCTCAAGCTCGGAGAGGCTCGAAAGAATCCTCAGGAAAACCCGTTCACATTCATTCTCGTCGAGGAGAAATACCTTCATCAAGGTTACTGGATCGCCATAATATCCCTTCAAGGTTTCTGAAGTCATGGAGAAAGCTTTCGCGGCCTCGGAGCCGACCACGTTTTCAACGGCCTTGAGAACCTTCTTCAGGTCTTCCGTGGCATGGCAGAGAACTTGGATCACGATCTTCTCGACCCTCGGCACAGTCTTCACCCCCTACTGGCTTCTCGCTATGACCCCATGTAGTCTGTACGGCTTCTCAGCTCTGCTCCTAGTAAGCTCGAACACCACTTGAGCTATCCTGATCCCAGCTCTTAGCTTCATCGGGTAATGGGTCAGGTTTAGGATCTCCAATACCTGATGATTATGCGATCCTGGATGGATGAATCCGCTGGCTGAGTGGATCGAGAGACCCATTCTAGCATATCTGCTTCTGCCCTCGATCCAGCCGCAAACATCGTCATCTAGATAGATCTTCTCGCGGGTCATCCCGATCACCAGCCCATGAGGGGGAACCACTATCTCGCTTGCGACCACCTGCTCGCTGACATCCTCAAACCTCATCACGGACAAGTCCATCACCCTAATATCGTCCCTGAGCTTCCAAAACCTATCTGATAAGGTCAGATCAACGGATCCTGGACCTATCTGATCATCGGAGATCGCAGGTTCAAATCGTATTTTCCCAAGCTTCATAAACTCTCTAATATCCCTGTCAGAGAGTATCATGAAGGTTTCAACGAGTAAGGTTGGAGGACGCCTTAAAAACATTAAATTACCTCTAGCCGGCGCGGGGAGATCAATAGGGTTAAATAGGTCTCGATAGGTGGTGAGTGGAGAATGGGACTTAGTGGAAAGCTTGAGGAGCTTTGGCGAGAGAAGCCTGAGGAGCTTCGTAGCCTGATGAAGGAGAGGCTCATCAGGTGGAGGAAGCAGCCTGCGGTCGTAAGGGTTAGGAAGCCCCTTAGGCTTGACAGGGCGAGAAAGCTTGGGTATAAGGCGAAGCAGGGATTCGTCATCCTCAGGGTGAGGGTTAGGAGAGGGGGATTTCAGAAGCCTAGACCCCGAGCTGGAAGGAGGCCAAAAGCCCTCGGAGTCACAAAGCATAAGGTGAATGTCTCCATGAAGGAGGAGGCGATCCAGCGTGCGAGGAAGAAGTATCCGAACCTCTATCCGCTTGGAGCATATTGGGTCGCTGAAGATGGGCTCTACAAGTGGTATGAGGTGGTCATGGTAGACCCCTATCACCCGTCAATCCTAAACGATAAGGAGATTCAGCTTCCAGACCCGCTCCTAAGAAGGGTTCAGAGGAAACTCGCAAAAAAGGAGAAGTAAGAAGAGCTAAAGGGAGCTTGTAAAGCATTTCAGCCCTCGATCTTGATAGCTTCCACGGGGCATCCTTCAGCAGCGCTCTTCACATCATCAAGCATGTCATCTGGAGCATCTCCAACCGTCGGATCTCCTCCAACCCTATACTGCTCAACGATCTGGCTCTTACCGTCATCAGGATTCTGCTCGAAGAAGCTCGGCACAAGAGCCCAGCACGCGCCGCAGCCGATACATGTGTCCTTATCGATCCTAACCTTAGCCATAATCTCCCTCGTATCTGCCGTGAAAAAGCATAACTTAAACGTTAGTTTTCAGAATTTTCACCCGACCATACTTGAGAACAAGTCTTCTTGCTCTAGGGCGTAATACGTGATGGAAACCATTTTAAAGCTAATGATTTCAGCTTTATCCTCAGATGGAGCTGGCTGGAATCGTCGGTAAGCCTAATGTTGGGAAAAGCACGATGTTTGCGGCCATGACCCTGGCCCCCGTCGAGATCGCGGGATACCCCTTCACGACCATAAAGCCCAACAGGGGAGTAACCTACCTAAAGATCAAGTGCATCTGCAAGGAGCTTGGGGTGAAGGATAACCCGAAAAACAGCAAGTGCATAAATGGAATGAGGTTCATCCCAGTCGAGGTTATAGATTGCCCAGGGATAATTAGGAAGGCTCATGAGGGAAGGGGGCTCGGACTACAATTCTTAGACGAGATAAGGCAAGCCTCAGCCCTGATAGTGGTTGCCGACGCATCGGGGTCAACCGACCCTGATGGAAACCCCACTAAGCCTGGTACGGGAGATCCCGTCGAAGACGTCAGGATTGTGGAGGAGGAGCTTGACTACTGGATCTACGGCTTACTGTCAGAGGATTGGAAGAGGATATGCAGGGTCGTTGAGAGCAGGGTATCCAAGCTTGAGGATGAGCTTGCGAGAAAGTTTTCAGGTCTCAGGATAGGTGAGAAGCTCATTCAAGACGTTTTGCATGAGCTCGGGCTCGACTCGGGAAAGCCGTCTCGATGGAGCGAGGAGCAGATTTTCTCGTTCGTGAGAGAGCTTAGGAAAACCAGCAAGCCGATAATCGTCGCTGCGAACAAGATAGACATACCTGAAGCTGAGGATGGAGTCAAGAGACTAAAAGAAGCTGGATATGCGGTTGTCCCTGTGAGCGCTGAAGCCGAGAGAATATTGAGGCTCGCGGCCGAGAGGGGGCTGATAAGATATCTTCCAGGAGACGGGGACTTCGAGATACTGGATGATAGCAAGCTCACCTCGAACCAGAGGCGGGCGTTAGAACTGATCAGGGAAAAGGTCTTGAAGAGATGGGGGTCGACGGGCGTTCAAGAAACCGTGAACAAGGCATACTTTGAGGTCTTAAGATACATTCCAGTATATCCCGTCGAGGATCATGAGAAGCTCACGGATCATCATGGAAACGTGCTGCCGGATGTCTACATCCTTCCAGAGGGATCTACTCCGAGAGACTTAGCCTACGCGATACACACAGACTTAGGGAAAACATTCCTCTACGCGATCGACGCCAGAAGGAAGATCAGGCTGGGAGAAAACTATAAGCTCAAATGGGGAGACGTAATCTCCATAGTCTCTGCGGGAAAACGCGGATAAATTTCCCGCGTATGTTGAAGAGGAAATTGATGGAAAATATTATGGTTTCGCTCATTAAAAGGAAATCGTCTGAAAATTCTACGAGCTATTGGAAGTCTTTGAGAAGAAGCTTCCACACGACGTCCAAGGCCCTGTGCGGGTCATCTGATTTTATCGCCTCATGCAGTTCATCGTGATGCTTCTCGACCAGCCTCACCATGTAATCCACCATCCTGAGACTTTGATCGCAAGCCTTCACGGGATCCTCCCTATACGGGTATATGTCTAGGTCATACCATCCCTTGTAGCCTACTTCTCGCAGCGCGTAGAAGAATTCCACGAACTTCAGAAGGTTTATTGATCCCAGGATCATATCATCATCCCAGTATCCATATGCATCGTTAAGATGAAGCATCAGAGGGACTCCTGAATCGCCTATTATGTATACGGATTCGGCGAGGTTCTCATCAGCCATTAAAGCATGTCCAGTATCTATCGTTACCCCCAGCCTATCTGAGCCCACTCGATTTATGATATGTAAGGTCTTGCCCACATTCGAGATCATCGAGTGGGTTCTAGGCTCCTTATGCTTGTATTCTAGGTAGAGCGTCTCGGCCTTAAGAAAGCTTGAGATTTCCTTAAGGCTATCTATGAGAAGCCTCCACTTCTCGCGGTGATCTGCGAAAAGATAATCATGGCCATCCTGCCCGAGCCATAACACTAAATTTGACACTCCTAGTTTTCTCGCGCACTCCACTCCATTCTTAATGATTTCTAATGCTTCCCTCCTAATGGACTCGTCTTTGGAGGTTATGGAGCCATTCTGCCATTTAGACTTTGAGAACAAGTCTATGTCTATTGCCGATATCGTCAAGTTCAGATCGCTCAACGTTCTTCGTAAATCCTCCAGAGGAAGCTCCTGGAAATCTGACGGATATGCCAGTTCGACTCCTTTAACTAGAGGAACCTTGGACGCCATCTTCAACCTTTCATCGAGAGACCTGGCAGGCTTATATCCATCGGCTACGAACCTATCGCTCAGCCTTCCGAATATCCATAAGCCAACTCCATACTTACGCTCAATAGATTCGCTCATATTAATTGCTTTCTCAAAGCCGCTAATATATTTTCCATTATGAAAAGAAAGTGTGGAAAATCTGGAGCTATCCTTTAATGGCTCCCATTGTCAGACCTGCGACGAGATACTTTTGGAAGAAGACCGCTAAGATCACGGCTGGGATTAGCGAGAGCAAGGCTCCTGCGGAGACCCCTCCCCAGATCATTCCAGCTCCTCTGAAGCCTGCGATCATTACGGGAAGGGTGTATGCCTGCGACTTCGTCAGAATTAAGGCCATCATGAACTCGTTCCAAGACCAGGTAAAGCTGAACAAAGCCACAACCGCGATCGAGGGTAGGGATATCGGGAGAACTATCCTTGTTAGAACTTGGTAGTATGTGCATCCATCTACTAGAGCTGCTTCCTCGAGGTCTTTCGGCATAGCGTCCAAGAAAACCTTGAACATCCATATCGAGAAGGGCAGGGCTATCAGTAGATGAGCGATTATTACTGCCAGATGGGTATCTAGGAGGCCGAAAGTTCTGAAGAGCACGTAGAAGGCGACGCAGGGCACGATCCCAGGCAGGAATCTAAGGGATAGCACCCAGAATGGGAGTGTCGTTCCGCCTACGCGGAATCTGGAGAAGCTATATGCTGCTGGGAAACCTA